>JALZUV010000104.1 GCA_023301245.1 Rickettsiales bacterium | reverse complement strand
GTGTTTTGAGGATTATTTAGAAAGCTCATAGTCCCTATTATAGGGCTAAATCTTTTTCATTACTACAGAAGCGTTTGTGCCACCAAAACCAAAGCTGTTAGAAAGAACTGCGTTAATTTCGCGCTTCTTCGCTTTAAGAGGAACAAGGTCAATATCGCAAGCGTCCGAAGGGTCTTCAAGATTCAACGTTGGCGGCGCAATTTGATCGCGAATGGCGAGTAACGAGAAGATAGCTTCAACACTACCCGCGCCACCCAACAAATGACCAATGGCCGACTTAGTCGATGACATTGAAAGCTTATAAGCATCTTCGCCAAACAAGCGTTTTACGGCACCAAGTTCAATCTCATCGCCGAGCGGAGTCGAAGTACCGTGCGCATTAATATAATCAATGTCTGAAGTTTTTAGGCCAGCATTGCGTAACGCAGATTCCATCGCGCGGTAACCACCATCGCCATCAGATGCGGGGGCGGTAATATGGTGCGCATCACCTGATAGGCCATAACCTACAAGCTCACCATAAATGGTAGCGCCACGGGCTTTCGCATGTTCATATTCTTCGAGCACAACAATACCTGCGCCTTCGCCCATTACAAAGCCATCGCGACCTTTATCGTAAGGTCGCGAGCCTCTTGATGGAGTGTCATTATAGCTAGTTGAAAGCGCACGAGCGGCGGCAAAACCTGCCATACCTGTGCGGCAAATTGTCGCTTCGGCAGAACCAGCGACCATTACATCAGCATCGCCATAAGAGATTAAACGACCCGCATCGCCAATAGCATGCGCGCCTGTTGAACAAGCTGTCACCACCGAATGATTAGGGCCTTTCAAACCATGACGAATAGATACATGGCCAGATGCTAGGTTAATTAAGCAAGCGGGAATAAAGAAGGGGCTAACACGTTTTGCGCCACGCTCTTCGATTAGTTTTACGGTTTTCTCGATTGCTGGCAAACCACCAATACCTGAACCAATTAGCACACCAATGCGTTCGGCTTCCGCTTCGATAATATCTTTAATGCCCGACATTTCGATGGCTTCATCAGCCGCCGCAATACCAAAATGGATAAATTGATCCATCTTACGTTGGTCTTTTTTATCTAACACACTGTCAATATCGAAAGCGCCTTCGCCTGTCGTAGGCACATAGGCTGCAATCTTACAAGGAATGTCTGAAACATCGAATGTATCGATATTTTTAAAACCATTTTCGCCTGCAATTAAGCGTTTCCAGCTTGTTTCAACACCATGACCTAAAGGGGTAACTAAACCCATACCTGTAACAACAACGCGTCTCATAAGATTCTCCTATGTGTGGTAGATAGAAAACAGGGGCACAAAAGAGCGCCCCTGTTTATTTGTTTATTTCAGCTAAAACCTAAGAGTTTTCCTGAATGAAGTTAACGGCATCTTGTACCGTTTGAATTTTTTCAGCCGCTTCGTCTGGAATTTCAATGTTAAATTCTTCTTCAAAAGCCATAACAAGCTCAACAGTATCAAGACTGTCAGCGCCAAGATCATCAATGAAGCTAGCTTCGTTTACTACTTTTTCTTCTTCTACGCTCAAATGTTCTGCAACAATTTTCTTTACGCGATCAGCAATATCACTCATTTGATTATCCTTATTTGTCAAAGTGTTATCTTGTGCCCATAGGGCTCTATCGCGTTGGTAGCACAAGAAAACCAATAAGGCAAGAAATAGCAAGGAGTCGCCTTAATTTATGCACATAAAAAAACATCAGATCCATTGAGATGAGTCTGATGTTTTATTGTATGTCTTCGGGGTTTTGATTGCGACCTCTTGGATAGATATAACCCAAAACAAAGCCAGCAATGATAGCATCGAACGCCATAAAGAGTGTGATTTTCCAGCTAAAGCTAAAAAACCATGCAAATACTAATGCCATAAAGGCAAAGGTGGCGGCGAAGATAACCCCTGTTAAAATAAAATCTTTTTTAATCATATTAAAATAAGATTTGTATCTTTCAATTTAGTTGAGACTAATAAATTAGTGAAAACGCAACTGAAAGCTGGGTTAAGAAATGAACGTTATTATAGCGCCTTCAAACTCAAGTAATATTAAGTTTTTGTGACAATTGCTTAAACCATCAATAAGCCGCCATTAACATGCAGCGTTTGGCCTGTTAGATAGCTCGCATTATCGGAAGCTAAGAAGGCTGCTGCATTGGCGATATCGTCGGGTAAACCAAAACGACCTGCGGGAATATTGGCCGTAATACGTTCGGATTGTTTTTCATCCAATGCATCCGTCATCGGGGTTTTAATAAAGCCCGGAGCGATGCAATTAACCGTAATGCCACGGCTAGCAACTTCCATAGCGATAGATTTGCTCATCCCTTGCAAGCCTGCTTTTGAGGCGCAATAGTTAGCCTGCCCCGGATTACCCATCGTGCCCACCACGGAGGTAACATTAATAATACGGCCCCAGCGGTTTTTCATCATGCCGCGCAACACGCCACGGTTTAACTTAAAGCCCGCCTCTAGGTTAATGCGAAGCACCTGCTCCCACTCTTCATCTTTCATACGCATGGTGAGATTATCTTTGGTCACCCCTGCGTTACAAACGAGAATATCAATGCCATCAAGCTGTTCAGTCGCTTGGGTTAGCAGCGCGTTAATCGCCTCAGAGTCACCAAGATTGGCGGGAATGATAACAGAACCTTCAATGCCGCTTTGCACTTCTTTCAGCTTTTCTTCGCGGGTGCCTGACAGGGCAACTTTCGCGCCTTGCGCTGCTAGCTCTTTCGCAATCGCTTGGCCAATACCGCCCGTTGCGCCTGTAACCAATGCCGATTTTCCTGATAATGCACCCATGATATTCTCCGTAATTTATTTTGAATTAGCATTACTAGAGGCAGCAGATGCGGTCAACCTTAACGCGGCAAAACACCATCGCGGTTGATGTAAATATTTTGCAAGAGCCCAATGCCCATACAAGTGGTCAGCAGCATAGTACCGCCGTAAGACAAGAACGGTAACGGTACGCCAACCACAGGAATTAAACCCATCACCATGGCGATATTAATCATCACATGCAGCCACAGCATCGCACCAATACCAACGCAGATGAGGCTGCCGAACCGATGCTGCGCACGAATGGAAATGGCAATGGCATAAGCCAGCAGACTAGTGAAGAACAGCAGCACCACTATACAGCCGAAAAAGCCAAATTCTTCGGCCAACATGGTGAAAATAAAATCAGTATGTTTTTCGGGCAGGAAGTCGAGCTGACCTTGGCTACCATTAATAAAGCCTTTGCCCTCTAGCCCGCCCGCGCCAATCGCAATCATCGATTGGATGATATTATAGCCAGCCCCTAGCGGATCAGATTCAGGATCAAGAAAGGTCATCACCCGCTGCTTTTGATATTCATGCAAACCAAATTTCCATGCCAGCGGAATAATAGCAGCAATCGCCACCCCGCCCGCAATTACATAGCGCCACAACAGCCCCCCCGCAAACCAAATAGCCATTGATAGCCCCACTAAAATAGTCGCCGTGCCGAGGTTAGGTTGCTTCAAAATAAGCACCGCAGGCAGGGCGATAATAATAGCTGGCGGAATCATCCAGAAAATATTTCCCTTATCCATCGGGTGCAGTGTGTGGAAGAAACGTGCAAGTGCTAGCACCACCGCCAGCTTCATAAATTCGGACGGCTGAATGGTCATACCGCCAATGTTAATCCAACGTTGCGCGCCCATGCCCATCGCGCCCATTAGCTCCACAATAATCAGTAGCCCAACGCCAACGCCATAAAACCAGTAAGAGCTACGAAACCAAAATTGCAACGGCAATGCGGCAATAATAAACATGGCCATGCAGCCCACGGCAAAGCGTATTCCATGCGCTTGCGCCCACGGCATCCACTCGCCACCCGCCGCCGAATAAAGCATCGCAATACCCAGCCCACCCAATATTAAGGTCAGCAGCAGCAATATAATATTAAACTGGCCAAGCCGCTGCATAAAGCTGCTATCATCACGCCGCGAAATCATCCGATAAGCTCTTTCGTTTTTAGCAGCAAATCGTGCGCCAC
>JALZUV010000103.1 GCA_023301245.1 Rickettsiales bacterium | reverse complement strand
TAAATATCTTCCCACTCACCTACTTCAGCGTAGAAAGGGTATTTAGTGCCTCGTATCATTTCTCTAATGTTCATGTTATCGCCTCATGTGACACTCTTTACAGTATGATTTTAACCAGTAACCGCCCATGTTAGAGTTAGTTACGTCTATAACTGAACCGCAGTTCTCGCAAACAGTTAACGACAATTCGGATAAATAATTCAGATACTCTTCATAGTCCTCAGTAATGCAATCTATTGTTCCCTGACAGTAGATTGACAGTTGGCCGAATTTCTCTTTAATCTGTTGAGCGTAAACTCCTTCTTCGGCTTTCTCAGCGGCGAAGGCTACTAAAGGATACCAACCAATTCCAACATCAATGCAGGTATACCCGTCCATTGGTTCGCCGTACCAGTTTTTGTTGAAGAAGTCTGGGTTTATTGCGAATAGTTCTTCTAATCTCATTTTATCTCTTTGTAGATAATTCCAACAGATGCGTCCCTCTTAAATCCGACGCGGTATTCGGTGTTAATGCACTCGCAATTCGCTCCATCTATAGTTATGATTTCTCCTGAAACCGGCAAGTCATTGCCTAGAGGAATGTCAACTACGCATACAAGTCCTCTACCTTCGAGAACTAGTTTCTTAATCGAAGTATAGTGTTTCATAGTTGTTTTCTACTAGAAGTTGTGCGTGATTCGCATGAATTGTCCGTTTTCCTTATCGTGCATGAATCCTTCTACCGCCTTAGGTGCTCCGCAGTAGCCCTTACGGTGACTCCAACTATCCGTACCTGAGGGGGTTCTAACGCTCTCCACGGTCACATTTGTATAATCTGTGGATGTCTTATGATGCACGTGATGGACGTATATATATCTATGCTTACATTGGCTCCAATCTGGTGATTCGATAGACATTAGTGAGCCTAGTTCTGATTGCTTAGCCCCGTCTCCGTGAGTCGTCCCAATCAAATTACTGTGGTATTTATAGTACTTACGGTGTGCTGCGGTAATGTCAAATGTCACGCAATCGTAGTCGCTGAAATAAGCTTCAATGACTTGGGCCAAGAAAAATCCAGACATGTAATCATGGTTAGAGAGATTCAAGCAAACGTGTGTATTGGCTACTTCGCAGAGTTTGTAAATAACATCGATGTAGAGTTGTTTGGCTGTTATGAAATTAGTGTACCACATTCCATGTGAATCCACAGTGGTGCCGGATGTTGTGGTGCTTTTCGGCGTATCGACATGTAACACATCGTTTCCTAACACTAACATCACTTGATCAATATTGAAGCCTGAAGCCTTGTCTAGAATCCCGTCCACTCCCTCCAGAACACGCTGCACAGCAATGTCGGAGTTGTAGGTGCTTCCTGTCTCGTAAGGATCTGCGAGTTTCCCAATATGGACATCTGCTGGATCTACTACTAACAAGTTTCCATCTTTACTTGCTTTGTATTTCTTCTTCTTAGGCTTTTTGATCTTCTTTAGTGATTCTAGGATTTCGCCTTTGAACTTATCTAAGTCTTCGGGTTTTTGGCCTAACTTGAATTTGATGTTGTAGACAGGTTTTTGAGTGTGGGCGACTAGACTTGCTGTGTCAATTGTATTGTAATCAAATCCGTATTTCTCGCAAACCTGCTCTAACGTCATCGTATTGCCGTTAGAATCTAAGGCCGAATAACCTTCATTGGCTGTTTCCTCACCTAATGATGTTAAAAATCGAGAGAGTTGATGTCGATATCGTTCCTCGTAAGGGATTTCAATTGCTTTACAGTACGCTCTGGCTGCTGATACAATTGTTGTTTCTTCGCCGTAGAGTTTAGCGGCTTTTGTCTTGTCAAATTCTTTACGCATCAAATAACTCGTTTATGTTTTTTAGGGTCAAGTCGTTGTAGTAGAGGCGGAAGTCGCCCTCTTCTGTCTTGAATGTGATACACTTGTATTTTGGGTGTTCTTTTTTCATGACAGTTGGATGGCATAGAATGAAAGGCGTATCATCTCTAATCAATATGCTTAGTAGTTTGCCGCTAATGTCGGGCTTAAATCTGTTATGAATGTACGCGAAATCGTACTTGGCTTCAAGGAACTCAAAGTCTCTTGATACGTTCGTGACTTTTACTAGCCGCGAATCTTTGAAGTTGAACTGCTCCTCGAATTTGAAAGAAAGTTCTGATTCAACATCTAGTATGTCAAATAACTTAAATCCGTCTCTGAAGTGTTTGCTTAATTCAAAATCTATTCCAAATTGCACTGAAGTCAATAGTTTGTGTGTATCTAGTAGTCTATCTACTATTTTCTGTAGCATCTTATTCCTACCGTTTGGCGGCTTAGTTATCGTAACACTCTATTATAGTCGACTAAGGGTGTTATTTAACTAGGAAAATCAGGTTAGCGACTTATTTTGTGGATAATAAATTAATCACTACTTGATCCTTTATTGAAATTAGGGATAGATGTTCCGAAAAACATGAATTTCAAGAATCCGAATGCCATCAAAAGCCAAAACGTCTGCCAGTATGTAGGTTCGTTCAGGTTTCCGGGTAACTCTAACCCGATAGTCTCAGTGATAACCTTGTTAAATTCAAAGGTGATCCAAAATAACTGAAAAACCCAAGTAGTTAGCAAGCAGCTAACAAAGATAAATGGATAAACCAGTAAGTAAATAAAACCCTTCATAGTGTCCTCAGTCTTTCATTCGTTTCTAGTTGTCTAAGTATTGCCCGCCATCGGGCTTTGTGTACATCTGGGGTCTCGCCTAACCTTAAAAACATTTCAGCCTCGTGAATGGAAATATCCATCGTACCGAAATACATTTGAAGTCGAGACGGCTGCATTATAGGATCTTCGCGTCCAAATTTAATCCACATCAAGTTCCTTCAAAATAGCGTCCAATCTGGCTTTGAAAGTGCCTGAAAGAGCTAGTAAATTGATATTTCCCACTGATTTGGCGATCGGGATATAACTATCGGCTAAGGTTCTCAGTGATTTTAGTTCAGACACTAGTTCTGAGTCGCAATCATCAAGTAGGTCAAAGGGCTGTGTTGTATTTTCACTCATTGTTTGTTTCCTTTCAAAATTGCTTCGTGAGCTTCTTCTGCCCAACCACTTAACATTGGATGAGCCGTTCCAATACTTTCGAGCATGTTTATTACTTGCCCTGCGACGTATTCTAACATGTCTTTTGGGTGTTCTTTCAAATCTTTACGCCCAACATGTTGACTATCTTCAAATCCTCGTTCTTTTAAGATTTCAAGTACTCTGTCTTTTCTATTATCTACGCCTATGATGTCTGACGATGTGATCCAACAGGATAGCCACCCACCTATTCCGTACTTATCAGGAACATCGGCGTATATTAAGTGGTTAATAACCTGCTGATTCAACACTACTTCCCTAGTTTTAATCTCCTTCTCAACGATATAATCAGGAGAAGATATATCTTCTCCGGGAAGTCCTTTATACTTCATCAGTAGTCTCCGTAAATTGATTTAAACACTTCTCGATAGCGAACACCATCCAAAGATACCTATAACTGTAAAAAGACAAATCTGGAAGATCGCCACAGTCTCCCGTGAAATAATCTGATTCATACACTTCCCTGATAAATTGTTGGGCATCTTCGTAGTATTCTCCGATATCTTCTAGTGCTTCGTATCGTTCGTGAGATTCGTCGAATCCGTGCTCAATCAGACTTTCTTTAGCGTCTTCCAACCACAGAGAAATTAACTCAGGTCGGTCTTCTCTGATTTTACATTCTTGTGGAGTTTTACTACTGAGGTAGTCTAGTGAGCCGACCGATCCGCGAAACCAAGGCTCCATAGGCTCTTGACGCTCCCAAGTAAACGAACCCATATCGCCGAAACAAAGGAGACGACCATATCCGCAAATAACTGTAAATCGAAACACTGAACTACCTTCTCTACCGCATTTGTAGACACGTAAAGGTCCGTGCTCCTCTCGCTCCCAAACAAAGTCTTTAGTATCTTCCTCCATACTGCGTTTGGCGTCTTTGAATAATTTGTTCTGCCACTCATAGACTTTACTCATCTTTAATTCCTTTCAAGAACTCTTGTGCTTGTT
>JALZUV010000102.1 GCA_023301245.1 Rickettsiales bacterium | reverse complement strand
CCCCCTTCTACTGGTTCAATTTTCGAGTTATCTCAAGACAAGCGCATGACTAACCTAACTTCTTCAAGTCCTGCCAGACGCCAGAACGCTACCCGTTAAGTAGAATACAAAACCATCAGTCGCTTCGATAGCGCCGTTTTGATGAACATAGGCATAATGGTTTGTTTGAACATTTGGTTTGTCCAAAGTATCGTGTGAGCAAAGAGTAGGCATAGTCTCATTCCAATTATTCTCTTATAATTTGTCATTTTGCCCTTTTCTCTTTATAAAAGCTTTTTAAATTAAACTAGTCTCCTGACTGCAAGCGGGATGAAGGTAGATAGGGGCATGACCCTACAAATATTAGATCTCTATATTATCCGACGAATATTGGCCCCTTTTGCTTTGGGGCTGACAATTTTGGTGATGGTACTTTCACTGGAACGGCTCTTACGCCTTATGCAGGTGGTGAGCGAACAAAATGCGCCGGCTTATAAAATATTTGAATTTCTTTTTTACCTTCTTCCCCATTACTTGGGGTTGGCCATTCCTATTTCCTTATTTATGGGGATAATACTTGCGGTACGACGCCTGCATGAAGATTCAGAATTAGCGGTCATCCAGTCTGCTGGATTATCATTGCGCAGGCTCTATAGGCCCGTGATGATGGTCATTATTCCCACCACTTTGCTAATGCTCCTCTTAACGGGTTATTTACAGCCTCATTCGCGCTATATGTATCGTGCATCTATCCATAGTTTTGTGGCTGATAATCCACTGGCGGGATTGCGTCCCGGTGTTTTTCTGGAGATAGATAAACATACCGTTATCCGTGCCGACCATATTAACAAAGAGGATGGTGTTTTAGACGGCGTATTCATTGCTCATAAAAAAAATAAAGCCAATGAACAGCTCGTCATTACTGCGGAAAGCGCCGTGCTAAAACTTTATAAAGATATGCAAGAGCCTGTCTTACAATTGGTAAACGGTAATCTTATCGTTGAAGATGTTGAGGGGAAAAAAATTAGCTTATTGAATTTTCAATCCTATCCTTGGAATTTACTCAGCGTGATTAATCAACCTTATGGCCTGCGTGGACAAGACGAACGTGAGATGGAATTGGGCGAGCTTATGAAGGGGCACGTCGAAGGCGTGAAAACCGATGTTACGGCGGCAGAAATTACCGCTAAACTTCATACCCGCCTCATAAAAGTTCTTTCTTTGCCCTTTCTTGCTCTATGGGCTGTGCCGCTGGCGTTGCTTGGTATGGGGCGAACTGGCAAGGCCAGTGGCATTATTTTGGGTATTATGTTGATAGTATTTTATGAAAAGTTGCTAGGCCTTGGCGAATCTTATGCGGCCCATGGAACCATGTCAGTATGGCTGGCTTTATGGGGGCCGCTTTTCGCGCTCGGCATTGGCGGATGGTTATTCATGCGCGCTAAAATGCCACAAAAGCTAGGCGTGAAAGATGCCGCATTATGAGCATTATTTCACGTTATATTTTAATGATGTTCACGCGCAATACCGCCATGATGTTGTGCGGTTTAAGTGCTATTTTTATGGTTTTTGATGTACTGTCCAATGCGGGTGACATCACCAAGAATACCGAAAACCCCCTGCAAGCTTTAGGCCATTACATGTGGCTGCGCTTACCTATTATCTTTGTTCTGATTGCCCCGATGGCCGCGCTTTTGGGCACGATGATAACCATGCATAAACTGGTAAAAGATAGTGAGATGACCGCTATCGGCGCCGCAGGTGTTAGCATTTATACAGTAACAAGGTTCCTTGTCACTGGCGCTTGTTTACTTGCCCTAATTCAGCTTGGTGTATCGGAATATGTGACAAGCAAATCATCTACATCGCTGCGGCTCTGGGCTGATAAGGGTTACGTAGGCACTCCGCCCGCCGCACCTGAAATCAATAGAAAGTTATGGGTAACCAGTAAGGATTATATTGTACATTATGAAACGGCTAGCCTTGACGGGCATAAGCTGCGTGATCTCTTAATTATACGTAGGACAAAAGACGGATTGATTGAGGAATATATTCGTGCAGGCAGTGCTTCTTATGAAGCGCCCCTATGGAGATTGGAAAACGCATACGGGAAAACCTCACAGGAATTGGGCAAGTCTATACTCATTGATTTATCTCTGCATCCCGATAATTTTTCTATCCAAGCCGAAACATTTGAGGAAATGCGCTTAAGTACATTATGGGGCCTTATGTCCAGCGGCGCCCCTCAGTCTAATTTATATTCTTTATGGTTTCAACGCAAACTGGCGCAGCCTTTGGCCATTATACTCATGGTCATTATGGTCGCACCCTTAGCCCTTTTTATAGCACGACGATATAACGCACTGCTTGCTAGCTTTGGCTTTACTCTGAGCGGTTTTGTTTTTTTTGTAAGCGAGCGGGTTTTATTGTCTTTAGGAGAGAGCGGAGTTCTTCCATCTTTTCTTGCCATTTGGTCGCCGTTCTTGATTTTTGTAATGATGAGTTTATGGTTCATGCTCCATAAACAGGAATAATAAATACATGCACTCTGAGCCCTTAAACCGCAATTACCGCCTTGATAGAATGGATTTAAAGGCGCAGCGGAATGAGTATTTTATGCTCGATCGTATTTTGGGTGGCTTTCAACTTAAAGTTATAGGAAAACAAATAAGCGAAGCCTTGTTTAACCTTGGCTATATAAAGAAAGATGTGCGACGCATCCCTCAAGAAATTTTGGATGCCGCATGATTACTGTTTCCGCTGTCTCAGGCAAGAAATCCTTACGCGATTTTGTGCGCGTCCCCACTATTCTTTATAGCGATGACTCACTTTATAGACCGCAGTTAATGATAGAGCGGCTAGAGCATTTAAGCCCCAAGAACCCCTATTTCAAACATGCGACGCATCAGCTTTTTATCGCCCATCAAGAGGGCGCGCTTGTTGGGCGCATTAGTGCACAAATTGATGAACTCGCGCAGAAGGAAGGTACGCCGCACCTTGGGCATATTGGTTTTATTGATGTGACAGACGAAGAAGTTTTGCGCCTTTTACTCGATAAGGCAGAAAGCTGGCTGCGCGAACGAGGTGTTAAAAAAATCACTGGCCCTTATAGCTTCTCAATTAATGATGAAGCAGGGTTACTAGTCGAGGGGTTTGATTCCCCTCCCCGCATGATGATGAATTATGCGCCAAACTGGCTGGGTAAAGCACTAGAAAAATCAAGTTACGCACCCGCGAAAGATTTACTCGCCTTTCGTATGGAAACGGATATTGACACCCCGCCTGCTGCCCAACGCATCGTAAAAAAAGTTTTGACGCATGACGAGGTAAGTTTTCGAATGTTAGACAAAACAAAGTTGTCGGAAGATTTGGGCGTTATTTTGGATATTTTTAACGAAGCATGGGCCGAAAATTGGGGCTTCATTCCCATGACAGCAGATGAAATGACACATACAGCAAACAGCATGAAGCCCCTTATTAAGCCAGAGCTTGTGCAAATTGCTGAAGTACATGGTAAGCCTGCAGCGATGATTGTGGCGCTGCCTGACCTGAATGAAGCGCTGGACGGGCTAAATGGCAAGCTCTTCCCATTAGGCTGGGCCAAGCTGCTTTGGAGATTAAAAGTAAAGGGCGTTGGCAGCGCGAGAATTTTATTGATGGGTGTGCGCCCCAAATATCAAAGTGGTTTTCTTGGCGCTGCATTGGCGGTAACCGTCATGACAAAACTGCATGATGCCTTGCGCAAAGGCAGATATAACGAAGCCGAATTATCATGGATACTTGAGGATAACGCCCCGATGATCCGCTTGATTGAAAACGCAGGCGCAAAAGCTTATAAGCGTTACCGAATCTATGAGAAGAGTTTAGTATGAAATTTACAGCACTTATATTAGCTGGCAGCAGGTTCGGGCAGAATGATGAGGTGGCCAAGGCCGCTGGCGTCG
>JALZUV010000101.1 GCA_023301245.1 Rickettsiales bacterium | reverse complement strand
GGCAAAAGCCGATAACATAAAAACACTTAGTAGAAGTAAAAATAGCCTGCTCATATGCGCGACTATAGCTTATGTGTCGATAATCGTCCAATTCGGATCGCGCGACTTTAACGGGCGCTCAAATACCCACTCATCTTCAACATGAGTAATTTCTGACGGGTTGCCTGAAATAACCTCCTCTTTCTCGTTTTTCACAACGTGAATTTGGTCGGTTAAATATTTCACCGTAATTTGAGTTTTGCTGCCTTTGGTTTCAGCTTCCTGCAGGCTAATTTCGTCAATTGCCACTAAAGTAGTGTGAGCGCGGGTAGGGCTACTCATGCGGTCAATCATCGCTTCTTCAAATTCGGTGTAAACTTCTTTATTCAATAGCTGCTTCAGCGTTGTTTTATCGCCATCATTATAGGCTTTCATCACCCATTCAAATGCGCCTCTTGCGCCTTCCATAAATTCTGAAAGATTGAAAGTAGGGTCGACATCTTTGATCGCTTGGATTTTTTCTTGCATCTTGCCTTCAAGTTTATCGAATGCTTTATCTTTTTCAGGCTTTGGCTCTTCTTTAGCCGCCTTGGCAGTGGGCAGCGTTACAACGCGCTCATCTAGCTCTTTGCCCATTTGGCGGCGCAGCTGAGTACTGTCGGGGCGATGGCCCACATCTTTACCCAAGGTGCTACGAAGGCGCAGCGCGATAAAGCCCGCAATTAGCGCTAAAATAATAATATCTGCAAATTGAAACGTATCCATTGCCCTAATCTACCCTATCTTGGCGCCCAAGTGAAACGAAACCTTGAAATGCTCAGGCTTCGGCACTAGCTTACCGTCATTAAAATCAATCTATAGATAGGATTTCTCATGACAGATTCAACCCCTAACCCACAACTCACTATTCGCGGGCAATATATTAAAGACCTTTCATTCGAATCGCCCAAAGGCCCTTTTGCAATGAACGAGCTAAAAGAAGCTCCGAAAATGGAAGTGAATGTTGACCTTGAAGGTAAGAAGGTTGGCGATGACTTATATGAGATGGTATTGAAAATCTCAGTAGAGGCTTCGGCTCCTGACGATAAACTTTTCGTAACCGAGCTTGCTTATGGCGGTATTTTCCAAATGCAGAATGTGCCAGATGACCGCGTTCAAGCGATGCTATTCATCGATTGCCCATTCATCATCTTCCCATTTGCTCGCCGCGTGCTAGCTGATGTTACGCGTGATGGTGGCTTCCCACCTTTGATGCTTGAGCCGATTGATTTCCACGGTTTATTCGTAAAGCGCCAAAAACAAGATCAGGAAAAAGAGGCTAGCTAGTCTGCTTCCAAAGCGGGTTTTTTAGCGTATCAATAAATGCTTCGTGCGCGGCCAGCTCATCTGCTGGCGCGTCGAAGCTGCGTTTGGCAAATTCAACCGATTGCTTTTGCACGGCCTGACCCGATTTATCCGCATCTAATGACAGTGCCGCTTGGCGGCCACCCATTAACTCTAAGTAAACGTCAGACAATAACTCCGCATCGAGCAGCGCGCCATGAAGCGTGCGCGCTGACAGGTCAATTTCAAAACGGCGGCAAAGCGCATCAAGATTTGCGGGCGAACCGGGGAACATTTTTCGCGCCATTAGCACCGTATCTATCGTGCGATCCATCGAGAGTGGCGCTCGACCAATTCTACCGAGTTCGGCATTGATAAAGCCCATATCAAAATTAGCGTTATGGATAATTAGCGGACTATCGGCGAGGAAATTTAAGAACTTATCGGCCACATCAGCAAACAGTGGCTTATCGGATAAAAACTCTGCAGACAGGCCGTGGACGCGCTGCGCTTCAGACGGCATATCGCGTTCAGGGTTTAAATAAATGTGAAATACTTTACCCGTTCGAATGCGACCCTGCATTTCCACACAGCCAATTTCGACCATGCGATCGCCGCCTTTAGGTCGTAATCCAGTGGTTTCAGTATCGAGGGCAATTTCGCGCATAGTAATAATAAGTTGCTGGTTAGTGAATGATAAGGGATAGTAGCGGCTAACCATGAAAAAAGCACTCTTCATTTTAGGTATGCATCGCAGCGGCACTTCGGCTTTAGCGCGGGTGGTAAATTTGCTGGGCGCCGATTTGGGCAAACATCTGATGGCCGCGGCCGATGATAATAAAAAGGGCTTCTTTGAACATGAGCCAATTGTTGCTATTCACGAACAATTACTGACTGAGCTTGGCCTGCACTGGTCTGACAGCACATCGCTGCCAGAAGGCTGGCTAAAAACCGACGCCGCCACAAAAGCCCAAACCGCGCTTGAGGCTATTATTGACGATGAGTTTGCCGATAGCCCCTTATGGGCGCTGAAAGATCCACGCCAATGTCGCCTCATGCCGCTTTGGTTGCCAATTTTGAAAAAAAGAAACATCCAGCCGCATTTCATTATCGCCTATCGTCACCCAATAGAAGTGGCAGCGTCGCTCGCCTCGCGCGATGCAATGGCACAAGAAGCGGCGCTAGAATGCTGGCTAAGTTACACGGTAGAAGCACTTCTAAGCGCCCTCGACCATCCATATTCTATCATCAGTTATGACGAATTAATGCAAGATTGGCAGCCCGCTTTAAAACGTGTTGGCAAAGAACTCGCTCTCGATTGGCCCATTGCTAGCGATGATGCGGCAAAAGAAATTCACTCTTTCCTCTCCCCTAAATTACGTAATCATAAAGCCACTCTCGAAGCACTGCCAAAACCGATTGCCGCTTGCTTAAAGCAATTGCAAAAACCCACTCGTAAATCGCTAGAAAAAATCCAACAAACATCTATTGAGCAGTCCCTCGCTTATGCTGCCAGCTTGCGCCAAGCTCGGCTCGAAACATTCATGCTGAAAAAGAGTCTTGATGAAAGCCTGAAAACGGCCGCAGCCGCAGAGCATCGCGCAGAAGATATACAGGGACAATTTTCCTCACAGCAAGAAAGCCTAAGCGCTGTGGCTGCGGAGCTTCAAAAACTACGCGACAGCTCTGAAAAGAAAGAGCAGCAGCATAAAAAAGCAGAAGCCCTACTTAAAGAGCAACTAAATACTCTCTATGAATCAACCAGTTGGAAAATGACCCAACCACTGCGAACACTAAAAAAGCTGGCAAAGCAGGGAAGTAACGATTAAAAGCGGCCTATGAAAAAAACCGCAATCTATACGAGCTGCGCCTCGAACTACATTCCAAAGGCTCGCGTGCTGGCGGAAAGTGTGAAACAATTTCACCCTGAAATTGACGTTTATCTTTTGGTCGTAGATAC
>JALZUV010000100.1 GCA_023301245.1 Rickettsiales bacterium | reverse complement strand
CATCGTAATGGCGAAAAATGACAGGATAGAACCGAAAATTAAGAAGATAGCGAGGAAGCTGAAATCTTTACTGCGTAAATCCCACCAGCTGGCGAGAAAATCGCGCTCATCAAGCACTACGGTTAGGGTAAGGGGCAGGTTACGCAAGGTGTTGGTGGAGTAAACAAGGTTATTAACGCCATCTTTAATGATGCCCGTTTTAGCCGTTAGTGGTTTGCCAAGTCGTTTTGTTATGTCGCTTACTTTAATAGCATCGGATTCTTGAGGGCCTTCGAGTAGCACGGTGCCATCGCCTATCGAGATTTGCATTTGGCTGAAATCGTAATTTTGAATCGATTTGAAGAATTCAGTAAAATACATTGGATCAATTGCGGCGACGACTAATCCGCCAAATTCACCGTCAATTTTGCTGATGCGGCGGCTGATAATAATTAAATCTGTTGCGCCATCATCGTGCCCTTTTAGGCGGCTAATCCAAAAATACCTATCGCTTAATACGCGCATTTTTTGGAAGAAAGTAGCCCGTTCAAAGTCGAGTCTTTTATAATCGACCCAATTTTCATAGCCTTTTTTATGTGCCCCTAAAAGCCCTCGGCCTTTTTCGTCAATCACTAGCATGGCAGCAATTTGCGGCGTTTCATCAACCCATTTACGGATGTTATGCATTAAATCTTCGGGAATGTTGCCACCGAAAAGGTCGTTAAAATAATTACGCTCTACGACGCGGCGTAAGGTTAAATCGGCTGCGATGAAGGTGAGCTCTGTATGGTCAGAAAGAATATGGGTGAGCTTTTCCGCATAGCTTTTGCTATCTTTAAGTGTGTCATTATAGCTTTGCAACGCCTGATAGGCGATAATGCCACTGAAGAGTAGCATGATGATTGAGCTAAAGAGAATTAAACTCCGTACTCTTGGTATGCGTGTAATAGCGCTCATGTATAATATAGAATATAACGTCTAACGATGACGAAAAGGTTAACGGTTTCAATCTAAATTGTTAAAGTTTGGTTACGTTTAAAGGGTTCGCGAGAAAATACAAGCCTTTCCAGAACTTTTTACTGTCGCCTAAAGGGCTTATCGCCTAAACACAATCTATGGTTTCACGTTGTTATACAGTCGCCTTTCAAGGGGTTGATGTTGTACCCGTCGAGGTGCAAGCACAAGTAAGCTCTGGTTTGCCTGCATTCACCGTGGTTGGGCTGCCAGATAAAGCCGTGGCCGAATCGCGCGAGCGTGTGCGTGCTGCTATACAAGCGCTGGGCTTAAGCCTGCCGGCAAAGCGCATTACTATCAACCTTGCTCCTGCCAATTTGGCTAAAGAGGGCAGCCATTTTGATTTGCCGATTGCGCTCGCTTTATTGGCTGCAATGGCGGTGATTCCATCTGATTCGTTAGAGCATTATTATGTGTTGGGCGAATTAGCGCTTGATGGGCATATTCAAGCCGTCAATGGCGTGCTACCTGCTGCAATGGGCGCAAGTGCCAAAGATTATGGCCTTATTTGCCCGCAGGATAATGGAGCAGAAGCCGCATGGGCAGGGCAAATTGGTATATTGGCGCCGCAGCATTTGCTGGCACTCATCAACCATTTTAAAGGCACTCAAGTGCTAAGCCCTCCGCAAACGGAAGCGCTGCCAAGGCCCCATATTAAGGTCGACTTAAGCGAAGTGCGCGGGCAGGAAACAGCGAAACGTGTATTAGAAATTGCCGCAGCGGGCGGGCATAACTTACTTATGTGTGGCCCTCCTGGAGCGGGCAAGTCGATGTTAGCGGCTTGTTTACCAAGTATTTTACCGCCAATGACAGCACAAGAGATGCTGCAAACCAGCATGATTCAAAGTATTTCGGGTAAGCTTAAGCAAGGTAAGTTGCAGCAACGTCGCCCGTTTCGTGACCCTCATCATTCTAGCTCAATGGCGGCGATGGTCGGTGGGGGGCGGAAAGCTTTACCTGGCGAAATTTCGCTTTCGCACCATGGCGTATTATTTTTAGATGAACTGCCAGAATTCCCCCGTGGGGTGCTTGAGGCGTTGCGTCAACCGCTGGAGCTCGGCACGGTATCTGTTGCGCGCGCGCAGGCGCATGTGACCTACCCAGCAGAGTTTCAACTTATTGCGGCGATGAACCCTTGCCGCTGCGGATATTTGGGCGACGCTGCCCGCGCTTGCAACAAAGCGCCGCGTTGTGGCGATGATTACCAATCGAAACTATCAGGCCCGTTGCTTGATAGAATTGATTTGCACATGGATGTGCCTGCGGTGCCAACTCTTGCCGCCTTTGAAACCGCCAAGGCCGAAAGCAGCGAAGTGGTCGCCCAGCGTGTGAATGATGCCCGCCAGCGCCAAATGGCGCGTGGTAATATTATTAACGCACGTCTAGCAGGTGACGGATTATTTGAAACCATCACCCAAAATGCTGAATGCAAGGCGTTGCTAGAAAAGGCGACGCACCAGTTTGGTTTGTCGATGCGCGGGTTAACTCGTGTATTGCGAGTGGCGCGTACCATCGCCGATTTGGCGGCCAATGACGATGTTGACGTTAGCCACTTAAGTGAGGCGCTGGCTTACCGACAGCGTTAAGCGCGACAGTAAGGTCACGCTAAAAATAAAAAATAAATCTTATCTACTGCGGTTGTGCGTTTAGGTTTTGTTAATAAACCGCAGTGTGTTTTTCTGTTGTTGCAGAAGGATACGTATGATTAAAACCCCACAAATAGTGGAAATACAGATGCTTGAAGAGCTGGTGGAAAGTCATCATGCTTATTTGCGGCATTTTGCTATGGTCCACGAGAAAGAAGCCAAGCGCGTGCAAAGCGCAGGCGAGGTGGAATCGTGGAAATCTATCAAATATGCAAAACAAAAAACTATCTATCGTGAGTGTAGCGAATATTGCGCGGCAGAAGTGAACCGAAGCCTCGCAGAAATTTGGCAAAAACGGGCAAATAATCTCTACACAAAAGGCGACTTTGATGGCCTAAAGCAATTGCGCAGTCAAATTGAGAATAAAAGTTTTCCACCAGTACGATATGCAGCATTGTTGCAAGAGCGTTATGCACAACTGCAAAAAGAAATTTCTGAATTACGCGAAAATACGCGTCGCGTAAAAGTAAGCATGCTGCGTGATAAGAAAATGCAAAACTCACGTAGCGTTTAAATTTCATTTTTTACGCCAGATAAGCTATTATCATTTAATGCGTTCACTCATTTTTATTATCTTATTGCTTCCCAGTTTTGCATGGGCGCAATTTTACACGCCTAATTGGCGCCAAGATGCACTGGAGATGATTGAAGATGGCCGCGAAACCTCGGCGCAAAGCTTGCTAGAAGAAGCCGTGAAGCGCGGAAGCTTCATCAGCGACCCGATTGAGCGAATCAACCATGGGCGCTTTTTAGGCGATGCTTTTTATCAATTGAAAATGCAGAATCGCGCGGCCACACATTTTGAAAAAGCCATGAAGTCATCCCTAGGGTTAAAGCCAGTTTGGCGGGCGCTATCGGCTGTTATTTCGGTTTTAGAATTGCAGGCCGAAAGCGACGACAAAGCTGGTAGCCAACTGTTGATCCAGCAATCGCTTGATGCACGCTTATTGCCCAATATGGCCAAAGATAAATATGCCAGCGAAATTGGCCGTTATGTAAAGCGCTTTGCTAAAGCTAGTCGAGCGCAAATATATCAATTAATCGACCAGTTGCGCGGTATAGACGAAGAGAAGGTGCGCAAGAAAGCCTTCTATGCGCTCACCGAACTAGAGTTTGATGTGTTTACAGGTGAGGGCAAATATGAACGTATTGCCTTGCCGATAGGTATGGATGATTTCGAACGGTTCTTATGGTTTTCGGTCATGGCGAAATATTTTGCTGATAGCGGAATGCGTCCGCAATTTGAGCAGCAAGTTAATGGTATGCAGCGTTCTTACGACACACTGCCTGAAAAGAAACAAAAGAAATATCGTAGTATTTTTCGCATGGTGAAAAAGCTTCGCTATACCCGTCAAATAGTCGAAGAAGAGGCTGTAGAAGTGCCAGCAGTAACAGTAGAAGAAATAGCACCTGCACCGACTTATGAAGAGGAAAAGATTCCTTATTTTCCGCCTTCTAATAGCGAGTTGGAAGATTTATTCTACGGTAAAAAACCTGCGAATTAAGCGGCTTTTTTCCAGCCACCATTTTGTTGCTGCTGCCAATAGGTGAGTTCGTATCCTAATTCTTTATAGCGTCGCCAGCGGTCGCGTGCGGCTTGCACGATGGTTTCATCGTTGCCATCGAACAGGTCTAAAGCACGCTCTAATTTTTCAGCTGTTTCTTCTACAAAAGTGCCATCGGTAATGACTAATAAATTAGCGTCATTTTTTAGCGTCATTTCTGTGCTTAAAAAGATGGGATGTTCAGCTTCATTTTCACCTCCCTCAGCGCCGTGGGGAAGAAAGCTATCGGGGTCGTAGTTCCATAACCAATCATCTAGTTTTTTGACTGCTTCTTTGCTGCTTAATTTTACATGTAAGCGATAGTCAGCCTGCAGCGCTTTTTGCGCTAAGGGTGGTAAAGCACGCTCGTAACCTGAGCTAATAAGATGATAAAATTGAATTTGCATAAGGTTCGCTTAAGTATATTTTACAGTGAGCGAAGTGAGGCCTTTAAGAAGTTCGGCGCCTATTATGCCGCCTGTGCCTTCTACCTTTTCGCTTAGGACAGTTCTTAAACCTTCAATATGTTTTTCAATCACTATCAAGTGATGTTCGGCAGGTGAGTGAATGGTAAAGCAATAATTCACCATCGATTTGGCAATTTGAGAGACAAGATCATAGCCGAATGTACCGCCTCTATCGCGTAAATGCTCGCCACAATGTACGATATTTTCTAACAGTTCGGTTGTTAGTGGCTTCGATTTTAAGTCCTGCAAATGTTTCGACAATGCATTAAGATCTTCGGCCGCCCATAGAAGGAACTCATCACGCTTTGAATCAATTGTTGCTTGCGCCTTATTGACAGCTTCTGGCTTTAGTAGGTCGCGCACATTAACGGCGGGGCCAAGCTTTTGCTTAATCTTATTCGGTGGCTGCACCATTTTTGCTGGAGGGGTATCAGTCATCGTTAAAACTCATCATTTACAGGAGGGGTAATGCGGCGATCTTCGCCATTGGGGGGGATATCGGTGCGGCGGCGGCGGTTAGGGCCTGCATAATCTTGTGCAATAATAAAGCTGCGCGGGTTTTCAATTACCATCACTAACCGTTGGTAGAGTGCTTTAGCGGTAAAGGGTTTTACTAAAAACTCGGTCACCCCAGTATCGCGGGCGGTAGAAACATCATTATGTTCTGCTTTGCCAGTTAGCATAATAATAGGCAAATAGGGGGTGGGCGAAGAGGCGTGCTTACGTAGATATTCGGTCAATTGAATGCCGTTGATAGGTGACATGCGCCAGTCAGTAATAAGCAAGTCAGTGTCATTTTCACGAATATATTCAATGGCTTTTTCGCCGCAATCCGTCAACATTACATTGGTAAAGCCTGCTTGCGCTAACACGTCTTTTACGAGCCGTCTGATTTTTTCATCAGGGTCGGCAATTAAAATACTGATGTGCTTTAAATAAGATGCAATATCAACCATAGGCTAACATTAGTCACAGAAACTTAAGACTCCGTCAATACTTCCTGAATAAGACTGCGTGTTATCGCGCTTTTTTTGGCTATCGCGTGTTGGTCTAGCTTCTCAATGATGTTTTTTACTCCATGAAAACTACGTTCAATTCGCGGTAATAGATAGCCTAAGCTTGCATGGGAAATTTCCACCTGCTTATCTTGGAAGCTTTTTACTAGCAAGGCAGTTAGCAGCGCATCGTCAGGTTCTTGAATCTCGGTTTGTGGTAGAGCCTGCAAGCGTGAACGTAGGTCGGGCAGGGGGAATCCTCCCCAGCATGCCTCGACATCTACCGTTAGTAATAAGCGGTAATCCGTGGTGTCACGCATAAAGTTTAGCAGGTGAAATAGGCTTTTTTCGTTGCTTTGTTGTTCGGCATTTTCAACGACAAGATGGGTGGTTTCCAGTTGCTTAAATAATGATTGTGGATGGTCTTCTTCAATCAAGCTATCGGCACTAATAATAGCGGCTTTATTGCGTTGCGCCCAGATGTGCGCCAGATGAGTTTTGCCGCTAGATTTTGGGCCTTTTAGCAATGCGCAGCTGAGGGCGTCTGTGTCCCATTGCTGTAGCGATGCCCATGCCTCGCGGTTGCATTTAGCGACGAGAAAATCCTCCTCCTTATAGTTGGGGGGGAGGCTGATATCAAAAGCCAGTTGGTTCATTATGCGCCCTCGTAAAAGTCGCTTTCTTCATATTGCTCAATCATAAAGCGTACTAACACGCCGATGATGGCCGTTACAGGTACAGCAATTAGAATACCGACAAACCCGAATAAACTCGCCCCTGCCAGCATACCAAATATTATCCAAACAGGGTGAAGCCCCACGCGATCGCCCACTAGTTTTGGCGTTAGCGCATAGCCCTCAAGCGTTTGGCCTGCAACGAATATACAAGCCACCACGGCCACTGATTGCCAGTCGTCAAACTGAACAAAGGCGATACCTGTCGCCAGTAATCCACCAATCGCTGCGCCAATGTAGGGGATGATAATAAGGAAGCCGCAAAGCAGGCCAATAATCACAGCATATTTTAAGCCCGCAAATAGCAGAGCGATGGCGTAGAAAACGCCTAGAATAAGCATCACATTAAATTGCCCGCGAATGAAGCCTGCAAGGGTTTCGTCAACCTTAGAGATTTGCGTGCGGATAGTATCAGCATATTGGCGCGGTAATAACTCATCAACTTTCGCCACTAAAATATCCCAATCGCGCAGTAAGTAAAAGGCCACCACAGGGGTTATTACTAGCAACGAGGCGAGGTTTAAAATTAGCATGCCCGATTGCAAAATGCCTTTAGCAATGCCTTTGCCTTCGCCAACAAAATTACCCAGCAGGTTTTTCGCATCGAATGTGTCGTCTAAAGTAAGAGGCAAGGGGAGGCGGCCAACTTGTTCGTGAATGATGGCTTGTAGCCTATTAATGTAAGTAGGGATATCGGCCAGTAAGCCTGATATTTGTTTCGCCAGTGTAGGCGCGAGCGCGAGTATAAGAACGACTAAAAGCGCGAAAAATGAGGTGATAATAGTGGCGGTGGCTAGCCCGCGTGACCAGCCCCATGCCTCTAATTTATCGGCGACAGGGTCGAGAAAATAGGCGATTAAAATACCTAAGACAAAGGGCAATAAAATGTTATTTACTAGCGTAATAAAGCCAAAGAAAAACACAATTACTAGCAGCCAGAATATAAGGCGGCGCGAAAGTAAGTTTGCAGGGGGAAGTTTGCTTTTTGCCATTACCGTAACGCTAACCAAAGTTGTTCATTTTGTTTGGCAGCAGAAATGCCATTGCTGATTAGTTCTTGGCCAAAGTTTTTGGCTTCACCTTTAAAGGCAATTTGTAGAGTCATGCCGCTTGCATCTGCGCCGAGAACTTGCATTTCTAAGATGCTTTCAATCTTTTGCAGGCGGGCGCGTAGCTCGCTCCAATCGCGTGCGTTGTTAAGGCTAATTTTTGCTTCCACTTCGTGCACTTGCGCTACTGCTGCTTGTTGTGGGTTTTGCATTTTATGCTGTTTATCTAGGTAGCTGCTAATTAAATCTTTTGCCATAAAGCGCATTAGCTCACGCGAATTCAGACCCTTTTGCGGTTCAACATGCTCCGTCTTTATGGAATCACCTTGAGGTGAAATTTCGCGCAAGGTAATGCCAAAACCATTGTTTCCGCGTTCAGTAATGATAGCCACTAGCGCGCGGTTTGCTCCATAGCGATGCACCAGCGGTGCAAGACGCGCAAAATTGGCAGTGGTGATGTTGCTAGCGTTAATGCTTAAGCGGTCTGTTGGGTCGCCGTAAGGGGCAACAAAATTGCCTTCGCCGTGGGTAAGAATCATCTCATTGACGAAGTCGCGCCATAGGTTGTTAGCTTCCCACAGGCTGATGCCTTGCGGAGTGCGCAATACGGGCAGTAGCAATATAGCATTGCCTGTTGGCTTAAGGTTTTCATAAGGAATATTATATTGCGAACTCGTGGTTTGTTCTTCTTGAGTAATATTGCTGACAAAGCGATCATCAAAATCCAGCACAATTTTTGCGCGATAAGAAGTGTCAGTAACAATTTCGTCTTTCGCGTGGTAGCCCAGAATATATTGGCTAACGTTATAATTCTTATAGTCGGCGATAATTTCTTCTGCACGATCAGGCGCTTTTTGCTTGATGAGAGCAGAGAATCCGCGTTTTTCAGCATTTTCTAATGCCTTGGCACGTGCCTCAATGGCGTTGGTGCCTTTTTCAAATACTTTAACCTCAACCTCGATAGCTTGAGCGGAAAAAGCAATAAAAGCGAATAAAATCGCGAGATGTTTAAGTAGTGGCACTTGCATACTCCCTTAATCTTGCCATAATGCGCGTCATCTTACAATAGACGGTAATAAATACAATGACACAAACTCCACTAACTTATGCCGATGCAGGCGTTGATATTGATGCAGGTAACAGCCTTGTTGACCGCATAAAGCCCTTAGCTAAAGCCACTACACGCGCAGGCGTAATGGGTGGTATTGGCGGTTTTGGTGGGTTATTCGATTTAAAAGAAACGAAATATACTGACCCTATTATGGTGTCGGCCACTGATGGCGTTGGTACAAAATTAAAAATCGCTCAAAGCGTTGGTAAGCACGATACGATTGGTATCGACCTTGTCGCGATGTGCGTGAATGACCTTATCGTGCAGGGAGCTGAACCATTATTCTTCCTCGATTATTTCGCAACGGGTGTGCTTGCCGTTGATGTTGCCGAGCAAGTGGTCAAAGGCATTGCCGATGGTTGCAAGCAAGCAGGTTGTGCATTGCTGGGCGGCGAAACGGCTGAAATGCCTGGCATGTATGCGGCGGGCGATTATGATCTTGCTGGCTTCTCGGTTGGTGCGGTTGAGCGTAACGAGCTGTTACCGCGCGAAGGTATTACTGGCGGCGACGTGTTGCTGGGCATTGCTTCGAGCGGGGTGCATTCCAATGGTTTCTCATTAGTGCGTAAAGCAATGGAACGCGCTGATTTATCTTATGATGATGCTTGCCCGTTTGAAGAAGGTAAAACTATGGGAGAAAGCTTGTTAGAGCCTACAAAAATCTATGTGAAATCGTGCCTTAAAGCGATTAACACAGGCGGCGTAAAAGCGCTCGCACATATTACGGGCGGTGGCTTGACCGAAAATATTCCACGCATATTACCCAAAGGGGTGGTGGCTGAAATTGATATAGAAAGCTGGGAGCGTCCCTCAGTCTTTAGTTGGCTAGAGATGGTGACAGGATTGCCGCAAGAAGAGATGCTGAAAACTTTTAACGCAGGTATCGGCATGGTCGCTATTGTTGCGCAAAAGGATGTTGATAGCGTTATGGGTGCGTTGGAGAGCGAAGGCGAAGCAGTCTATCAAATAGGCAATATCGTGTTAGGCGCGCAAGGCGGCGTGCGTTATGCGTAAAAAGCGCGTAGCGGTTTTTATCTCGGGCGAAGGTACAGTGTTGCAATCGCTGATTGATGCTTCAATGGCGGCGGATTATCCCGCGCAAATTACCCTTGTTATTTCTAATGTCGAAAATGCTGGAGGCCTCGCGCGTGCCGAGAAGGCAGGCATTGCCACCTTTGTCGTTTCGCATTCCAACTATCACACTCGCCGCGAGTTTGAGGCAACTATGCAGCAAGCGTTGGAAGGCGAAGATATCGAACTCATCTGCCTTGCGGGGTTCATGCGTATTTTAAGCGATCATTTTGTGCGCGTGTGGGATAATAAAATTCTCAATATTCACCCGTCACTTTTACCCAAATATAAAGGCCTGAACACTCATCAACGCGCCATTGATGCGGGCGATGATAGGGCAGGTTGCACCGTGCATTATGTGGTGCCCGAACTAGATGCAGGGCCCATAATATCGCAAAGCGAAGTGCCGATATTGCCTGATGATACTGCCTTAACCTTAGCCAAGCGTGTGAAGTTAAAAGAGCATCTTATGTATCCCGCTGTGTTAGAGCGTGTGGCCTTAGGGCTATCGTGAAAATCCGCATTTGTGCGATTGGCAAAGACAGGCGAGGCGAATTTTCCTCTGCCATTAGCCGTTACCAAAAACAACTGCCATGGGCAGTTGAAATTATTGAACGCGAGCCGAAAAAGCCAAATGCCCCCGCCGCACAGCGCATGGCCGAAGAAGCTGAAATTTTGTTAGCTGCCGCCCAAGGCGCACAAATTAAAATCGCGTTGGACGAGCGCGGCAAAAGCCTAACCAGCCCCCAGCTAGCGCAAAAATTTCAAACATGGCAAAGCGAAGGCCTAACCGACATCGCCCTCTTTATAGGCGGGGCAGATGGGCTAGATAAATCGCTACTAAGCCAATGTGATTTAAAAATAAGTTTCGGCCAAATGGTTTGGCCACATCAAATGGTGCGCGTGATGCTAGCTGAACAGCTATATCGCGCCTATTCTATTTCGAGTGGGCATCCCTATCATCGAGCCTAAATAGGCCGAGGTTAGTAGGGATATTCGGCGTTATGCCGTCTTCACTCGTCTCCGGAACTGGGGTTAGAGCGGCTAATTCATTTCTATTGAATGCGTTATCATAGTCCCTTCTCGTGCCTCTCCCCTGCGAAGTTCGAATATTATCAGTTTGATAAACAGCTATATCTTCATAATCATCTACGACTAAGGCTCTGGATTTCTTAAATATTTCTTGTAATTCCAAGTTTTTCTTGCCTTCAAGCATCTTGAATGCCGTATCGGCTATATTTATAAGGCAAAACTCCTTAAGCAAATACAAAGTCGTTGGCAGCCAAATCATCCAGCGTCGTAAAGAGCAGGAGGATACCATTACCACCGCCTGTCGCAAGGAAGCTATGAGTGCCATCCGTGAAAGAAACGGCCATTAGCTCAGCAAATGTATCAATATTAGTGCCATTCAGATTAGCCTGTAGGAGTAAAGTATCACCCCCAGCTTGTCCCGCACCGTCAAAGCCGACGATTGTGTCAACATTACTGCCCGCGCTAAATACAAATACATCATCTCCAAGGCCGCCATAAAGCGTATCGTTGCCTGATGCACCCACGATGATATCATTGCCAGAATTGCCATAAATTTGGTCATCGCCCAGACCGCCATAGAGCGTATCATGCCCATCAGAAGCATCGGTAAATGCGCGCCCACCTACGAGAATGTCGTTGCCGGAATTACCGTACAGCGTATCGTTCCCGCCATCACCATAGAGTATGTCATCACCATCTGCGCCATCAGCGACCCCGCGCCCCGCAATGAGCGCATCATTACCATCGCCACCTCTAATCGTATCGTTACCGCCACCACCATAGAGCGCATTATTGAGTTCATTACCCGTAACAGAATCCACCCCGTCACCCGCAATAGCATTTTCAATTTGTGCATTAAAAGCAATCTTAAAGCGCTCAACTCCCGCCGTGTTAAGATAATCACCATCATTGAGATTAAACACAACATTACTCGTTAAATTGCTGGCATTTAGGGTGTCGTTACCATTGCCATCCCACAATGCATAAGATTGTGCATGGCCTGTAGTATCAAAGGTATAATTATTATCCCCCGAATTATAATTGAGATTTGCACCATATTTCAGCTGCGCCGTCGCAATATCATAAAGCTGCAAGCCTATAACGTCGTTAATTTCGCCATTATAAGATTGCACGGTATATTCAGAATCTGACTCACTTGCAGGAATGCCATTGGGTTTAAGTGCGTTGGGGTTGCTTCCAAAAAATGGATGATCTATCCCCACAGCATGGCCAATCTCATGAATAATCGTATACCAGCCAAAGCTATTAGGCGTGATAGCCTCGCCTAAGCTACTATCAATTGTAATATTGCCTCCGATACCACTGCCGGGAAAGTAGGCATAGCCTTCTACCCCACCAATGCCGTCAATATCTTCGCTCCGAAAGGCAATGTCACCATCACCATTTGCCACTTCATTAAAGGTAATATTTGCAACATCAGAATAAAGTTGAAGTGTTTCACGCGCAATTGCCTGATTCGCTGTGCTTAATTGAGATACTGCACCACCAAAGTCACCTGTGCCACTTGCCCCCCAAGCACCATTAAAGCTATAGGAAACCACTGCAGCCTCCCCTAAACTGCTTGACCATGATTGAGGTGCGTTTAATGCGTTATAAATATTTGCAAGAGGAGTCGTAGAAGGAGAGGAAGCCGAAATCGCCTGAGCGCCATTCGCTGAAAACTCCGTATTCGAATGAAATTGATCGTGAGAATGATTGTGTGAATGAGAATGACAAAGAGTGCACATGACCGTTTTCCTGAATATTAGCTATTCAAAATATTATAGCATAGGAAGAATTAACTAGACGTTAATAAATAGTAAGCTTTTCTCAAATACGTTTTAATAAGAATCAGGTGATGAATTCAAAATCACCATCTTCAAAGTCATCTATTGATGTGTTGGCAACCAGAATTCCGTTGCCGCCACCCAGACCGAAATACGTATGCTGACCGAGCAGCTATATCGTGCTTATAGCATTATAAGTGGCCATCCGTATCACCGCAGTTAAAGGCCGTTCATCTTCGGCATGACGATAATTGAGCAGGCCTCGGTTGTCGTGCTAAGCTCGTAATTTGCAGTGCTACTGGCAGCTTCAATTGCATCAGCCGCATCGGTGCAAGTATTGAACAGGTTGGCGATAATGCTGCCCGTGCCGGGTTTTCCATCATCTATCTTTTCATCAAGCGATTTCATTTCGGCTGGGGTTAAAAAGGCGCCAAGAGTCCATTGGGTTAAATTATCGCGACCAATGTTAAATTGGTTGGTCGTATATTCAAAACCTGTAGTGACTGTAGGGTCAATACGAGGGATTGCGCCCGCTCCACCGTAAACCAATGAGAGTGGAAATATGCCCACACCACTAATTGAAGTTTCGGGGACGTTGCTGCCAATAACTGCGTCCCACGAAGGATTGTCGGGGCCAGAGACTCCAGTAAAGTTGCCTGAAATAATTTCTGATTCTGCCATATGAGTCCAAAATTTGAAACCTTCAGTAGCACTGAAAACGCCATCACCAGTGCCGTTAGTCACGGCTGCGCCCCAGTAATCAACTGCATTTGCCATATCGCCAGGTAGTTGTCGGTTATATTTTAGTCGGAAGGTGTTTACCGCCACATTATATTTTGTAATCTCTTTGGAGATAGATTGTATCTCGGCGCTACGAATAAGGCTTGAGCCTGCTGTGATGCCACCAATAATTAAGCCAATAATTACGAGTACGATAGAGAGTTCTAAAAGAGTAAAGCCATTTTTCATGGTATAATATTAGGGTGTTTGGGCGATAAAGCAAAGCCAATAAACAGGGCTGGTATTGTAAAAAAACCCTGCTAGATTGTTGGCATTGTAATTAAAGATAAGAAGGCCGCTATGACTGACCCTAAACATAATCAAATTACCGAAATCTCTGAAAAATTAGTAGAACAAGGTTACGAATATTTCGTGCCTAATTACAAACCTCGCCGTATGATTTTGGATCATGGTAAGGGCGCTAAGCTTTGGGATAAAGACGGCAATGAATATGTGGATTTAGGCGGCGGTATTGCTGTTAACTCGTTGGGTCATCAGCATCCTGTGCTGGTTGAAGCGCTGCATAAGCAGGTTGATAAACTCTGGCATACGTCGAATGTTTATTTTACCGAGCCTACGGTTGAACTG
>JALZUV010000099.1 GCA_023301245.1 Rickettsiales bacterium | reverse complement strand
ACCGACCGCGCCGGACGTAGGCAGTTCGTTTTTAGTGGGTATCATATTTTTAGGCGTTTCGAGGTTCACTGTCGGCTTGGCGGCTGCTCACGGCGTTCTATGGAATCGGCATGGTCTATCACACCATTGGTGCGAATGCCAACAATTGGCACCCTGTGGGCGTTTGGGACTGAGAGGTAGTGACCGTCGAGTCGGCCACCAACGAATGGTATTGTTTTCATATTGCTAAAAATGGGTGTTACTTCTTGAGGATTTTTTCAATCGACTTCATCACCTGTTCCTTACCGGAGTAGGAAAGGTAGCTGATCAACCGGCGGATGAGATCTTCACGGGGGCCTTCACGCTCCAGTTCCAGCAACACCAGTTGCTTCACTTCAGTGTGTGAGATGGTTCGGTCTGAGATGTCCGGTGCTAGCATTGACCAGCTTTTGACGATGTCCTTCTTGTTGATGAGGCCAGCTTTGTGGAGTCCGATCCGGTCCCCTCGGCTAACGGAGGTGACATCAGGGAAGAGTCTGTGTTTTTTGGGCATAGGATTATTTTTTGTAGAAAGGTAGTTGTCCGCCTTCAGCGGCGAGGGGTAGCCCAGTCATCCACGGTGCTAGCTTACAAAGGAGTTCGCATAGTCGCTTGTGGTTCTGGCCGGACTTCATGAGTGTTAGGATTTCATCGTGGACCAACATGAAAGCAAGGTAGCCTTCATCCTCGGCGCACTTCATACCATGGCGCATCACGTCACCGGCAGTGGCTTGGGTAGCATTCTCCAACAGCTTCCCGCCGTAGGTGGAACACCAACCCCATTTGCCTCCTGAGTTGGGGATGACCCCCCAAAATTCGACGACTTCACCCCACCCACGTGCGCGGTTCTTTGTGACCTTCGCTTTTGGGTAGACCAGCTTGTGGCCGGAGGGGAGTTTCAAGAGGAGCGCATTGAAACCAGCTACTTTCTTGTAGCAAAATGCTAGCTTCCCCACCTTCACAATGGTGCGTGGGTTCTGAATTGCTTTCTTGGCTGCCTTATCTAGCTGCGCCCATGACTGGACAATGATGGGGTTGTTCTCACGCCATGCTGTGACGGCGCGGTCAGCGAGATCATCGTAAGCTAGATGGGACCACTGCACCTCATTGAGTTCACCGAGAATGTTTTCTGGGGTGAGACCATCAGCGCCAAGCACTGCACCACTCCACCCGTTGGCATTGATCATGAGCTGCATGAGTCGGTTGTCATCGGGGAGCCTGGAGATGGCTGCGCCTTTGCGTGCTAGCTCTCGCTCTTTGGAAGCTTTGAACTTGGAAAAAGCAATGGCCACAACACCTGCATGGCGTGGCTTGTAGTCGTCAACCATCTCCTGCGGTGGGGTGAAGCCATACCCTTCGCACGTGCCTCGGAACTTTGGCCGGCCCATATTGTAGGAGCAACCTAGCACCGCTTGTTTACCGACGAAGCGTTGCTCACTAGTGACTTCATCGACAAGGATGCCGAAGATAATGGAAGCCATGATCTCATAGATTGGTTCACCTGCCTCAAAGAGATCGAGTGTGACTTGCTCACCCACCAACCACGGTGCTACCCGTGCTTCGATGGCTGAGTAGTCCGCTTGGAGGCAGTCACCTTCGTGGGGTTGGATGAAGTGGCGGATGACTGAGACCAGCACGTCGAAGAAACTCCCATGGATGCTTTCGATCTCATCGAGAGAAGCCCCTTGGCAAACCATGTCGTATGCTAGCTCAGTGAACTTAATTCTTGGGCGTGCGAAGTTTTGTGGCTGCACTCCCTTGCCGGTCCACCGGTGGGAGCGTTCAGCACCGAAGACCATGAGCGCACCGCGCACGTAGCCGTCTTCGCACGCCATCTTCAGCATGGCTGGGACTTTCTTAACGGCAGCACTGGCAACCATTGAGTAGGTGTGTAAGGCAGTCTGTGCTTGCTCAGTCAATTCACGGGGGTTTTTAAGCCAGTCATCTACCGTTTCTGCCCTAAGGTTGTCATCAGTCCACCCTCTATCAGTTAACCATATTTTCATTCTAGCACCTTGGGTGGGGTTGAACCCTTCAGCATTGCTAAACTTATTACCTTCTTTTTCCCCACGGGCCATAGCCGCTTTCGAGGGTGGCAAAGTGTGAACCTCATTAGATGCCACCTGCTCACGAAAGATAGGCACCATGCGATCAAGGAACTCCAGCATCAGGGAGTTGGCATGCTCCAATGCTGGGCGGTTGATGGGGATGCCCCGTGAGTTCATGTTGAGATCCAACTGGAAGGACTCAAGCGCCCACCCTTCAAGCGGGAAGTCATCTTTGAGTTTGTGGTAGACTTGCTGCTCTGCCACAACATCGCGCACACAGTAGTCTACGAACCGTTGGAAGTCCTCCGGCTCATCGGCTGGCATGATGCGAGTGCGGGGGTCTTTCTTGGTCGCCTTCCGTGGCTTGCAGAAAAGGTTGATGAGGCGGGTGCCTTCCTTGTCTTTAGGCAAGTCAATCTCAAGGAACTCACCAGCACCTTCCAAGGAGGATGGGATGGCAGCGAGGCGACACATTGCAGCGGTGCAACGCCATTGTTCAATGGCGGGCGCGGTGATGAATGTGGGTGACTGTGCTAGCAGGTAGGTGCTAATGGCATGCTCGAACTGTGCGTTGTGTGCGTAGATGTCAGCACCAGTGTTCACCGCACGTGTCAACATTTCGAGTGCTGCACTCCCTTCAAACCCACCATCCAGTGCATTCCATGTCAGCACCGGCCCATCGTTCTTGGCGATTGCGATGATAAGGATCTCCGCTGCTGGGTCAGAAGCGTAGCGAAACGCACCCACCGACTTCTGGTTTCCCATGGGTTGCGGTGAGTATGTCTCATAGTCGAGGTGGTAGATGTCATTCATGGCCTAGCACTCCTCGTAAATGCTATCCTCTGGCTCTTGTGGTCCATGCTCGGAAGGATCTTTTCGCTGCTGGGCGTAGTAATCTAGCAAGCTGGGGTCATGGTCCATGCAGAGGATGCCAGCTACTTCAGCCCGCAAAAGATCATCATTGGCAAGGAGTTCTGTGATAGCATCAGCGATGCGGCGGCGGCGTTCCGGTATGGTTTCACCTTCAACTTTTTCGATGTGTAATCTGTCGTTCATATTGTTTTGCCATCATCTGGCACCCAGAAACCCGCTGGCTCTTGCGAACTCAGCGGGTCAAGGGGCTTATCTGGTTATTGTGTCCTTACGCCCATGTCCACGGAGTGGTTAGAAATTCTCGTCTTCACCTTCTTCAACAGGGTCTGCGATCTCCTGCTCATCGAAAGCATCAGGAGTAGCACGGGCAGCACCGAAGGACTCACCTTCGCGGAGATATTGCATCCCATTGTAGGATGAAGAGACTCCCATCTTATTGCCTTTTCCGAAGACGTAGACACTGAGAAGTAGCACGGTGAAATCACCGGCAACTGGGTGGCCAGACTCGGCTGGAAGAGGCTCACGGTTCTGGTCAACAACCAGTGGTGCAACAGGCACACGGTCAGCATCAGTCTTGCCGTAGAAGTAGAACGTGTCAGCAGACCAGCCACCGTAGTAGTCGCCAGTCTTAGGGTCGATCTTAGGCCCACGCATCCCGATAGTCTGGTCAGCACGTGCATAAGAGTAGTTGAGGTAAGGCACCTTTGGCACTGGGACACCTTTCTCAGCCCACACAAGAGGCATGACTTTTTCAAGAAATTCGGTGTGAGGGATGACATGTTTTGCACCGTTGGCTTCATACTCCACCATCGTGGTGTTGTATGTCTTGCCGTTGTATTTGAAAGGGGTATCGTCGCAGATCCCGTTGACAGTCCAAGAGCGCTTGACTTTGCCATGCTCATCAGGGTCAGCGACATAGGGCGTGCGATGGTTGGCGAAGGAAAGGCGAGCGGAGATAATCTTAATGTTCATAATTTCAGTTTTTGTATTTTAGCGATTTGGTGGGCACGTTTCGGGTGTATGCCCAGACCTTTTGGTGTTGGAAAATTGGGTGCTAGCTAGCAGGAAAGAGGCGAAGAATTTTATCAAGTTCGCAATCAGGATCGCCACAGTTGTGAGTCTTCTTGTGGAGAAGCAAAGCAGATGCTACTGAATCGGCATCAGCAACGATCTGGTTCGGGGATCTGTCATCATAGATTTCTTTGCAGAGGAATTTTGCATTGTCTTTCACCCATTGCACTTGGGCATCAGAAGCTTTTGGTCTGTCCCCGAAAAGCATATTGAGAAGCTCTCCAACTGGGGTTTTCTGGCCTTCGTGTTTGGCAAGATTCTCCAAGTATGCGTCAATGGACGTATTGAATTTGTTGCTCATGTCCTGCACCATTTTGTTGACGAACTTTTTGCGGTATGCTGAGTCTCTAAGTTCAGGTGTGAAGACTGTGCTTCCTTTAAGTATTTCAATTTTGTCTTTCATATTATCGATTTTTAGTTGCTGCCAGTTGGCACCCAGAAACCCGCTGGCTCTTACGAACTCAGCGGGTGATTGGCTATACTGGACAGTATGGTTTTTAGAAGCAGTCGTCAATAGAAACTTCACTTTTTTCTTCAACAACGTCGAACTGCTCTGGGCCAGTGATCCGTGCTGGCTTGGCATCACTTTCCAGTGCTAGCGATGGCTTGCCGGCCTTGCGGGATATTAGTTCATTCCATCGGTTCTGGAACTTGGTAGACTGGTCCTCAAAAGCTTTGTCTTCCACCTTGAGAACCTTCTCCGCCTGTGCTGGAGATAGCACGCGACGTGGTTTGTATCGCTTGGCAGCGGGGATCTTACGGAGGAGCTTTTCAACATCGGCTTCATTGTCCCCCCAAGAGCGGTTCCCTTGGCCACCATCGACAGTTTTGAGACCAGCGATGGTGTTCCCCTGTTCAATCTGGAGGAGTGAATCATCGACCACATCGTTCATCCACTTCGTAATCTTCTTGCAGTGGGTGAAGACTGCTACACGTGCCTCATCAGTGAGGTCTGCGATGGCAGGGAGTTGTGGGTCTGCTTGGCTAGCAGGGACTAGCATGTTGGCTTCTGCCGGCACGTCCTCAAACATCTCCTGCACACGGGTGGGGCAGCACACTCTGGCATCACAGAAGCGGCAAGCATCCTCGGAAGGTGTGCGGGATTCTGGGTCTGCATCTCTGGAGACTTGGTAGTCGTTTTCAATATCAATGGCGTAGTCCATCAGGTCACGGTAAGTGAGTTGCCAGAGTTCCGGCTCACCGGTGAAGTTTCGGTGGCGGGGTTGGTAAATGTAGATGCTAATGACTGCATCATCCTTGAAGACGTAACCTTCACTTTCCAACTCCTTGACTCTGGAGATTGCGTAGATTGCCCCCTGCGGGTTCTCTTCGGCAGTGACGTAGACACCTGCACCATACTTGAGATCTAGGATGGCAAGCTCGCTAGCATCTTCGGCGACACAACCATAGTCGAGTGTGCCGGTCTTGGATGGTTCATACCAGTAAGGCACTTTCTGCTCATTCATCACGATGCAATCACCACCACCAACGGTGGCGGCGAGGTGCTGTGCGAATAGGGCGTAGCCTTGAAGGTGTTCCCAGAAGTTGGCAGGGATTTCCTCTTCGGTGATCTCACCTAGCAGGTAGCGGTCAATCCACTTGTGAGCTTCCGTGCCTTCACGTGCCCAATCAGTCTCATTGTCTTCGGGGATCACACCTTCAGCTTTTTTGAGCCTAGCATAGTTCATGCTACCGGCACACCCGCGCCACGTCTTGGCACCAGAAGCACCCCAGTCATAGTGTTCTTCAGTCTCGCTCATGACTAAATCTCAGCGTAGGTTGCTTTGGGTGGAAGCCCGTTGAGGGCACGGCGTTCATTCTTCTTGCGAAGACGTTCGGCTTTAGCTTCACCAACAGTGACTCGCCCGTAGGGGCCACGTGCTAGCTCATGCTTGTCATATTTTCCTTTTTTCATGTTTGGTATTTCGTCGAGGTTTGGAATTGGTGCCAATGGTGTGGACTTGAACCACACAATGTGAGGGCTTAGAGTTCTTCCGAAATCGGATTGGTTACCGTCTCGATAGTTCGCACGCTATTCTCACTCCGTCCCCTTGGACGGTCCATTCACCTTTATGGGCACATTGGCACCCAGAAACCCGCTGGCGCACGTGGCACTCAGCGGGTGGGGTTCACTGTTTAGCAGTAGCGATTAGACAGCGTTGATCTCGGCGAGCTTGGTGGAGACCGCTTCAAAGATGGTGCTGTATTTCTCCTTTGGGGCTGCACCGATCTTCACACCTTCACCAATGGTGGCATCAAGGACGGCGCGGAGGGTGGCAGGGGAGCTGGCAGCAACAAGCTCGCGAGCTTTGGCGGTAACTGTCTCCTCAGTGAACTCTTCAAGGACTTCAGCCTCTTGGATTTCTTCTTTAGCAGGAGGTGCTTTTTCCTCTGCGGGAGGGGTCTCTACTTTGGCTGCGGCCTTTTTTGCGGCTTTCTTAGCGGCTGGCTTTGGCGTGGTGGCAGTTGCACCGGAGAGGATGCTGAGGATGTTGGTTGCCTCTTCAATTGATTCAGTTTCAAATGTGATTTTCATTTTAGTTTCTTTGGTTTTTGTCGAACGACAGTAGTTATTTACCATACTGCACAGTATAGTCAATAGGGAATGCGGATTTATTTTTCGACCTCCATTACTTGGGGTTTGAACCGTGTCACAAGGTCAGCAATGACGGGGAACTCCCCTTTGAAAATCTCGAAGAGTTGTTCGGCCAGCTCGCGGTGTTCTTTCTGTGCGTGGGCATCAAGGCGTTGCCAGAAATAGGTCATCCATGAACGAACTGAGCCTTTCATGTATGCACGGGTGGGGGTGGCACGGGGGAGGATCATGCGTGCTGTTTCGGGTGAAACTTTATCGGAGAGGTGGACTTGGTATTCTGACTCAGCGGATTTGCATGTATCTTGCAAGTCCAGTGAGATCTCATTATTCACTTCACCACTGCCTTGGCGGTTCCCACCTTCGGCCTTCATGCGGGCTTCAACGTGGGACCAATCGATACCATCGGCCACAGGTGAATAACGCTGAGAAAATTCTTGGAATCGGAAACTCCAATGGCGGAGAATCTGGGCCATGATAGCACCACTGGTCTCAACCTCTACGGTCATGTCAACCATGTCGAATGGGGACCAATGGCCATGCTTTACAAGGTATTGCAGGAGACCGCTAGCATCCTCGGTGCGCTGGTTGGGTGAGGACACGCGAGCCATGTAGACGATGGACTCTTCAGCAGTCATGAGTTTATACTCACGTGTTGGGCGGTCGTGCTGTATTTGGGGCTGCGTGACAGCGAATAGTGTTGGTTTTTTCATATTGTATTTTCGGTTTAGTTTTAATTTTAGAAGCAATCGTCTTCGGTCACTTCATCCTCTTCGGGGTGTGCTTCTTGGAAGCATCGATCTAGCCAGCATTCGGGGTGGAAGGCTTTGCGCTCTCCTCCTGAAATGCTGATTGTTTTCTCTGGGAAGTGGGTGATTTCCCCACATTCCGCGCAAATTTCTGGGTCAGTTATCATTAGAAACAGTCTCCTTCCTCTACAGTGCTAGCACATTCCCTGGGCATGATCTTCCAATAGAAGTTCCCATTGATCTTCTTTGGTGTCACACCTTCGCGGTTGGAGTAGATAAATCGTGATGGGTTGGTTTTCTCCAGCAGTTTTAGCTGTGCAGATAGCACCCGTGGAGAGGGGCAGGTCTTTGAGAACCGCCGTTGGCTTCCATGAGATCCCACCTCGGCTAGCACGTCATAGAGCTGGCCGGAGCTACCTTTCCAATCCTGCTCTCCTTCATCACCAAATGGGTCTGTGAACAGAAGGGAGTGGGCTTCAGAGTCCACACGGTGGAGGAGGTAAGCTTCTAAGGAGTCTTCTTTCAGCGACTCCATCAGGTGCGGGTTCTTGTAGGATTGCACTGCATAGCGACCGGCGGGGTCTTTAGCATCGGTGCCAATCTTGTGTTCCCGCAAGAGGTAGTGCAGGTAGGCCGGAAGTTGGCTCACAATCAAGTCCTTCCAAGGCTCAAACCAATTTGGCTTGGTCTTATCGACTGAGCCACCATCCATTGTTTCGGCGTGGAGTAGAATCCATTTATCTTCTGCCCCTTTCTCAGTGAGTGGGAGGGTGGCGAGATCATCGGGGGTGCTATTTAGCATGCGGAACAATCGCCACCACGGGCGGGAGGTGATTCGGTCTTGGAACATACCCCTGTAACCTTGGCCGGAGCCAACGGTGATCTCTTTGATTTTCTCAGTCATCACCTTCCGCTCTTTGTGGCTAGTGCCTAGCACGCTGGTGTCATCGAGAATCAGAAGCTCGCTCATGAACATCTCAGAGTTGTGTTCACTCTGGTTCATCTTGAAATAGGATTCAGCATTCGCCCACCGGCCTCCGAACATGGAGGGCATGATGAATTTGTTGAGGAAGGACTTGCCGGAATCGTTGTCACCGGCGATGTGGAGGGCTTGGCAGGGTGAGATGCGTGATTCGCGCTTCCCCCCATTGCGGAAGTCCCGCACGCTTGAACTCATCAAACCGTTGAAGATCTCCAGTTGAAGGAGGTCAGAGCGGAACATGTGTTCAAGGAAAGATTTGATTGCGGACCAATCCCCCTTGCGGGGCTTCAGCAGCATTGGAGATTTCAGCACCAGATAGTTGAAACCATTGTCTTCATAATATCCGGCATGTTTACCGCTAGCACCGGTGAGTGCGGCCTCAATCGCTTTATCTGACTCAAAGCTGGCAATGAGTTCATCGACAGGGGAAACCATCTCAGTCTCGGTCTTCACGTCTCTGAATCCTTGCACTGCTAGCTGCTTGGATAGGCTCAAACGGTTGACAGTGATCCACCTCTCGGTGTTGGACTGCATGTAGTAGGTGCCTTTGCCGGAGTAGTAATAATCTAGCTGCTTGGACTCATGGATGTGCGTTTCCATTCCCGCCAGATCCCATTGCAGCCCTTCGGGGCACTTGGTGTGGTCTGGGTCGAAATAGAGAACGGTCTGGGCGTCTCTTCCATCTCCAGCAGAGGAGACGTTTGGCATGCGAGCAATTTGGCTGCGAACCGCAAGCTGCTTGTCAGCCCCGTGGAGTCTTGCGAGTGCAAAGAACTTTGCAACGATGCTGGTCTTGGTTTTCCTTGTATCATACCAAAAGTGGATTGATTTGTTCCCAGTGTCTACGGCTAGCACCAAGGGCGCATACTCTGCCAAGGTCATGGCGAAGGTGGTGAATCGCTCAACCTTGGCGGGGCCGTTGGGGTCGTCTGGTTTGAAGTCACACTCTAGCACCATGTAGGGGCGGTCTTTTACGTTGGCATTGCAACGGGTCATGCGCTTAGTGGTGCCATCAGGCTGTTCAACGTCTATCCCTTCAATCTTCTTGAAGGTGCTAGGGTTGAGGTATTTGAAAGCAGTGAGTGCTGCGGGGAGGTCATCACATGTCACCAACGTGCCAGCTTCGCGCCCAGTAAACTGAATGTTCAGAATGTCGTGGGGGTCGAACAACGATTTGACGATGTCAGAAGGGTTTGTCTTGGTGCTAGCAGGGGAAAGTTCAATGAGGGAGTTTGCCGGCGTCCGCTTGAAGCGGAGAAGCAACTCCTCTTGGATGTTCACATCTTCATGTTCGCTCTCACTATCGATGGGGACAGCTCCTTCATGCTCCCACACTCGGTTGACGGCGCGAGCGGGTGCAGTGCGGTAGTCAATTCGGTCAGAGTCATAGAGGTCATGGAGGTGTGCTAGCGTGTCCTCTTGTGACACACCCATCCAGAAGCAGGTGGTGGCAACGGAGAGGAGGCTAGAGTTATGGCCATCGCCAGCATCAGGAAGCTCCAGCACGGTGTGTTGCTGGCCCTCTGGCAGCTTGCTAGCAGCTTCGCGAAGGTCGGCGGGGAGGAATTGCAGGGAGTCCATGCCTAAATCTTATGAGGGCGGTTATCGATCAAGGTGCCTTGCTCCTCTGCATCCATGAGGATGGCGACTGAGGCGGCAACGTGTGCTAGGTGAGACTGGCCACTCTCTGGGTCAAGGTCTTCACCAGATTGCCAAGCGTCGAGGTGGCGATTGATTGCGCCCACGTAGGTCTGACACTCCACTTTCGTCTTGCGCCAGTTCCATGGGCCATACTTGGTGTTCCCGTGCTTTAGCACCCACGCCACGCCAGCCTTGAAGACGGGTGGGATGAGTTGGAGAGGGGTTTTCTTTTCACCTTCAGCACCTTTGGGGTCTGCATCTGAGGTCTTTAGCTCATTCCCCCATTCAGCCCCGCAAGCATCACACTGACTTTGGTGGTCATCACGGGTTACATTGTGGGATGCACACAATGGGCATTTCTTTGGTGGTTGGTTCATTGTCTGTTTTTAGTCGAGTTGAAAGTTGGTTGCAGGGAAGGGAGTCGAACCCTTGACCTTCTGATTATGAGTCAGATGCTCTACCACTGAGCTACCCTGCTATTGTCCAAGAGGGCGGGATCGAACCGCATCCCATTGGCAGTTTGTTTCCTAGGAAAACCGCCGCAAGGACTCAGAGAAGCAACTCTCTGGACAGGACACCTTCACCTGCTACTCTCTTGGTTATTTACCTAAACCTCTCACCGTCTTGGTCTAGTCTCACACCCCAGTGGTAGTTTTCGTTCGCGACCTACTTGCTAGCTTTGGGTGTGCGCCTTACCCCGTGTCGTCACAGTCGAAGGCTTAGACCAAGACGGTGAAAGGTCTCGGCACCCGAAAACCCGCTACCTCCAAAGAAGTAGCGGGTGGTTCGACTAAAAACCGGTGATGAAAGTCACCTTGTAGAAACATACTAGCTGGTATGGCTGTTGGGTCAATACCCTTTTACATTTTATTTTCAGAATCTTCGTGCGCCTCAAACATGTGGTCCCATGAGTCATAGACTGGTGCCTCCATGTCGAGCTTACGACGGTCATAGAAACCGATCCTTTCGGCAATTCTCATCATCTGGTCTGGCTGTTCCTCCTTCTCTTTCAAGATGAGATTACCGGCGCAATGCTGTGCGTCTGGGTGGTTGTTACTTCTGCCTTTCTCGGTGGTGGTCTTGTGGCAGGAGAAGGGCGCATCACTATCCCTGATCTCCTCAACCCTTGAAGAGTGGATATAGGGGTGAACATCGGTGCGGAAGGGACAGTTAGCGCAGGGCTTGGTGCAATCGTATTTCATGGCGTGCTAGCGGTTGGCCTCAATAGTTTTGGCCTCACATTCTTTGCAAAGGTCTGGAAAAACTGCATTTTTCTTCATGCTTCCGCATCGTATGTTTGCACCAAAGCGGCGACCGCATGAGATCATCACTGGTGCTTTATCCTCCTTAGTGTTTTGCATCCGTGCTGCAAGCTCAACCAAATAGGTGGCGGTGTAGTTCCAAGCACCTTCAAGGTTTGATTCTGGGATCTTGCCTACTGCGTATTTTGCATCAGAGGAGTAGTTGTAGGGTCTGACTAGCTCAATGGCATCTGAGAGTTCATCCGGTGTCATGGCGTGTTACTAGTTGGAGGTTCTATTTTCTGGGTGATGTTTGGTGTTGGATGGCATATTTGACTGCACTGAGGTGGCCAAAAAATACTTTGACACCTATAGCAACCATGAGTAGTTGCGAGGCACCTTTAATCCAGAGGAGGATAAAAATGATTGTCCAAAGAGTAGCGATTACCTCTTCCATCAATGATCTTTGTTCATTGCTCATGACGTGCTAGCGGGTAAGGAGTGCGTAAGCTAAGAACCCGACAACGGCGACAACATAGGCCGCGCCGATCCAGACTAGGGTGCGAACAGTCTGGCGTCTTTTCCGAAACTCCTCGGCCACACGTGCGCGGCGGATAGCATTATGCTCGTTGATTTGTGCTTCAAGGGTTGCGCTCGTTTGGTCTGAGCCTATCAGTGGCAGGTTTTGGTCATTCATTGCACCCAGAAAGCCCGACCGTTTTACCGGTCAGGCGATGGGAGGGGAGGTGCTAAGGTGCTAGGCCCCTTGATTCTCAAAGATCTCGATGATTGTTTTCTGGGGGTCTTCCTTGTCGATATAGATTGCTGGAAATGCTTTGGCCAACTCTGTCAGCCCTTCCAACCAATCAGGGTTCTCACCCTCATTGAATCGTTTTTGGTATTCAAGTTCATAGGCTAAGGCGACTTCACCCACCACTTGTAAGACCTCCACAAAACCAGACTGGCGCTTTTGGGTTGCTTCAAAGTAGCACTTCTCCCACGAAGGCCCTTCAAGCTCTGTTGAGAGGATGGCGGAGGCGTGTGCAATATCTACAAGCACTTCTTGTGGCAGGTGGATGGCATGCGGTCCTTGTGGCCTGTCTAGGATAGCATCTTCCAGAGGTGCTAAGAGTTCCCGTGCAGTGTCAGAGCTGGGAAGATCTTCCAAAAGGTCTTGGATGATTTGTAGGGCGGATTTTTTGATTGTTACATATTGGTCATTCATTGCACCCAGAAAGCCCGACCGTTTTACCGGTCAGGCTGGGGGGTGAGTGCTAAGGTGCTAAGGCTTCACCAGCTTCAATATGCGGGCTTTCACGTTGGTGGTTCTGATCGTGCCGGTAAATGCACTGGCGGGAAGGTCGATTGTCTCTGCGTTTAGATCCTCCAACCATTCGCGAAACATTATATGTTCTGTGCTGGTTCGGAAAAAACACCCTTCGGAAACGATGGCGACTAGCACGCCCCCTCGGGTGAGTGCATCATAAGCGACTTGCACGTGCATCATGTCTTGCTTGTTCTCGAAAGGGGGGTTCATCAGGACACGGTCATACTTGCGGGGTGAGACATGTTCAATGAAGTCTTCACAGTATGAGGTCGAGCCAGTTAAGCCCATTTTCTGTTTCATCGTGAGGATCTCAAAAAGCCGGTAATTCACTTCATACATTGTGACCCTCAATCGGCCATCGCCTTGCCTCCTTATCGCGGCGTCAACCAAAGCACCATATCCGGCGGAGGGTTCCAGCAGTGTGCAAAGTCCTGGCGGGAAGTCTGCCAGCTCCACCATGCGGTCTGCTATTGCAGCAGGTGTGGGGAAGAACCCGTCTATCTTGTTTCCACAAAGCTCATTGATTGCAGCTTTCACCTTCGCTTCCTTGTCCTCTCTCGGTGCTACCCCTGCCTCTTTCATCGCCTTTTTGATGTTGCTCCCGTATTTGGCGGCATAGATCAAGGCGTCCTTCTTAGAGGTGCAGTCATTCAGCCACCGCATTGAAGGGGGGAGATTGATGGGCCACCCTACCGGTGCCCCTTCCCGCTTGCAATCCGCCACCGCGAACAATACCGCTTGCGCCAGTTGCATCCTCTCACCGTCCTCCCGCATGCTAGCGGCCATCGCGATTCTGCGAGGGGTGGGATTCTGACCAGCAACGGCGGGGTTCATCTTGCCTTGGATCTCCTTTGTCATGGAGTGTGCCAGCTTGTCGATTTTTTCGGCTAGCTTGTCTTGTTCCCTTGAAGGGTCATTTTTCGGTTTTTTGTTCATAGTCGATTGCCATATGATGGCACCCCAAATCCCGCTACCTCTTGCGAGCGTAGCGGGTGGGGGTGAGGTGGTAGGATGCTAGTCTTGCTTGCTAACCTTGGCTTCAATCTTCGCCATCTCTTGCTTGTAATAGGAAAGGGTAGCTTCCTCGTTGCTCAGACTCACGCCACTTGTGAA
>JALZUV010000098.1 GCA_023301245.1 Rickettsiales bacterium | reverse complement strand
GTTGATACGGAATTAAAAACACAGCGCAAAAATTATAAGTGGGGGCGGACAGTGTGGATTGCAGTTATTCGCGGCTTTTTACTGAGTTTTTTGGGCATGGGATATTTCTTCTTTTCCGTGATAAACATAAAAACGCTTTACAGTATTTATGAGCAGGGTTTGCAGATTTGGCAGGTTTATGTCGCTATCTCTTGGTGGTTGTCGCTTAGCCTGTCTGGCATTCTTTTTTGTGTTGTTGAAGTTAGGAGGCTCTATAAATGAGCACCCTCCTAGACACATTCCTAAACATTCTTGGTGTCATATTCGGTCTATTCGTCTGCGGCGGCTCTGTCTTTTTGCTGCTGAATGAGCTTGTTTGGGACCGCCAGGCTAAAAGCGGTAAGTTTATCGTTATTCTTATTGCGGCGTTCCTTTTTGGAGCGTCGATTATATTTGGCATAGTTAGCTAATGTCATATCTCGGCTCTAAGGGGCAGTCTGGCGTCTGGCAGCGTATCATCGGCCATATGCCGCGCCATGATGTTTATATCGAGGCCTGTCTTGGCTCGGGGCAGGTCATGCGCCGTAAGCCGCCTTCCCCGCGCGACATTGGAATTGAGATAAACAAAGCTGTCCTGGCTGAGTTTCGCGCTGATATGCCGGACCATGCTGTGTTATTTCGCGGCTCGTTTTATGACGTTCTTGAAACGCAGCTAGAGATTAGGGATATGGGCAAGGTTCTAATATATTTTGATCTGCCTTATCATCCGGACACGCGCACGATGAGCTGCGGCTACGGCCGCTATGATTGGAGCGCGGCCGATCATGCTGAGTTTCTGCGTTGGCTGCAGGTCTTTCTCTTTCAAAACCAAAATGTGCAAGTCATGATAAGCGGCTATCCGCATGATAGCTATGATGCGGCGCTCTGTAGCGGCATGGGGTTTAGGCGTGTGGAGTATGTCACGCGGCACCATAAGAAAACCTGCCTTGAGGTTCTGTGGCTTAGCTTTGACGAAGCTGAGCCGCATTTTCATTCTGTCGCCGGCACGGATAGGCGCGAGCGGTGGCGCATAAAGAAAAAATGTGAACGGTGGACGGCCGCAGTAAGTTCCTGCGGCCCTGCAGAGCAGCTCGCGCTACTGGCGGCCGTGATGAAGGGCATAGATTAAGGCGTACCCGCGTAGCGGGTGCGCCGATAAGGGCGGAGCGAAAGAGTAACCGCGCAGCGGATGCGCGCAGCGAGCACCGCTTAAACAAGGATAGACAATGAATAATAAATGTTTGACCACAGATGAAATTTATAAACTTAATGAAGGCCAAGAGGTTGTTGTTACATGGTCGGGTGGTAACGGCCCGCATAATGCAATTATAAAACATAGGCACGGTGCCGTTTATGCCATGAGCCCTACCTCTTTAGATTATTACAAAGGTCATAAGGTGCAAGAAAGTTTAGAGACCCGTAAAAGATATGGGTTTAAAAACAAATATCCTTTGCATGGCCTAACTATAAAAGAGAGTGTTAACAACCAATGACCCGCGATGATGCCCGGGACATAAACCGCAGCGCGCATAGGGCGTCTGCGGCGCAGGCCGCTCTCGCGCGTTGGCTCGAGGTTGAGGGTTTGCCGCCGCGCCTTGCCGCGCAGATCCGCGCGATGTCGACCGCGTGCGGGATTGTTCATGATGAATTTGAGGCGCATGTTAAGGCAAGTTATCATTACCGCAGCGCTGCGGCCGTAGACGCCGCGCGTGACGTCACTGAAGCGCCGCTGCAGGTGACGGCGAGGCCGAGCTGCCCGCGCAAGTGTTCATAATAATTTTTGGGGCTGTCTGGCAGGGCTTTGACGATCGCGCAGCGCCGCGCGCGTTGGCGTCGCTGCTGATGTCGCTGGATCTGATTGCAGGCAAAACGGCAATCGAAGCTCTAGCCGGTGATCGGGCGCGTGGCCGCAATCGGCCATCGAAGCTCTAGCCGTAAATTAGCGGCCTATGCCGTGTTCATATCTTTTATAATTTGCGTGAGCCGCTTGGCGCGCAAGGTCAGCTGCGCCGTTTTCTGCGCGGCTTTCGTCTCTATGCGCTCGGCTATGGAGCTGCGCAAAACGCCGCGCTCTAAAAATTCATAATGCGCGGGGCGGCCAATGCCAAGGTCAGCGCATATAGCTGTTATAGGCGCGTCATCATACATCATCTTAATGAGCTCTCTATATCGCGCGGGGGTAATGTCTATTGTTTTGGTCTTGTCTGTCATAGCGTCTCTCTCTATAGGGTCTAGGCGGCTCTGTGAAGGGCTGCAGCGTGGGCGCGGTGGTTGATTGGTAATCTCGCCGCGCCCGCGACCGCTAAGCCGCTATAAGCTGCGCCTGCGTCTCTTGTGTGTTTGTTGTTATCAAGCCGCGCCATTCGTTAGGCGCGCGGCTGTACGCGTCACACCATCTCGCCGCATAAAGCATATTAAAGAGCTGGTCAGCGTCTAGCGATTTAAAATCTCTATCAGGATATAGCGCGGCCATTAGAGAGGGGATTTTAGCAGCGGCAAAACCATGCTCTAGCACGTCGCGCAGTTCTGTTTTACTTGCGCCTGCGCGGCGGCTTGTGGGCGGCTTGCCTTTGGGGCGGCCCATGCCGTTTAGGGTTGGCAGGTTTAAAGCGTTGCGGGCGGCCTTGCGCAATGGCGGCGCTGTGAATGTTGTTGTCATTTGGTAATCTCCGTTAAGGTTATCGCGGTTAAGTCCACGGCTAGAGCGTCGCGCGAGTCACGCGACGCCAAAGCGGTAGGCTTATTGCATTAATCCAAAATCGAGCGGCCACGCTGTCAGCTCATGTAAGCCTTGCGCATAGCGCGCGGCGGCTTGCTCTGTCTTAAGGCTTACGTCTATATCCATGTGACCTTTGGGGGCTATGACTGTAGGGCCGTCAATTGTATCGCCGCTGGCGTCTATCATAACCGTGTAGACGTCAAAAAATTCGGCCTCGAGCACGTCACAGGCTGTAGAGCTGTCATCATTTGGGTCGCGGCGCATAGGCGCGCAGCGGATTTCAGTCTGCGCGGCCATGACGTCAAGGCCGTGTTCTATCATTTGCGCGCTCGAGAGTGATTTAAGACGGTACAGCGTCCACATGGCGCATTCGTCTGCGCCGCGATATAGCGCGGGCATTCCTGCAAGCTTATATTCAGACTTTGAAAAGTAGAGGCCGCGTGAGTGGTCTTTTTGAATTTGCTCGCCCGCTTCATAGAGCTGCGCGATTAGCTCGAGGCTTTCGCCGTTGCAATCGTCCAGTGTGAAAGGGTGTGTCATTTGCAAAGCTCCACTTTTACAGGGTCATAATCATATGAAATTGGATTAGCGTCTCTTGCATAGTCGCCGCTTTTGTTAATAGCGTCTTGCTCGCTTTCCGCTGTTATTCTGTACTTGCGGTGCTCCGTGATAGTTACAAAATAATCATAAACAATTGGTTTGGGTTTGGTTTCATTTGGGTGAAATCCAATTTCAAGACCCTCTAAAATATGCGCTACCATTTCTTGAAAAGTAAATTCAGGTGTCTCGCCTTCGTCAAAAATCAGGCAAAGCTCGCCGCGGCCTTTTGTGTTAAATACTTTAAGTAATTGAGCGGCGCTCATGTCTTGTGCGCCTGTGACGCGCTCCCATTTCCACCCGTCTTGCATTGTCTCTGTTTTGGTAGCTATGTAGTTTTTAGGATTGAGTGCATCTGGTAAAAGCTCACTCATGATGTCCCATACATCCGCAAAGATTGGCCGCTCATTAATGTTTTGTGAAATATAGCTAACTAAATCTTTAGGGCTCATATTGTTTACATAGTCGCGGGTGGTCTGCCCCTCTATAAGTCCGCTAACAGTTTCAAATTCTTTATACATCCAGCCTGTCATGTTTTCAGGCTCGAGCGTTTCAATATATGCAATTGCGTCTCTATGTTGGCTGCTGTGCGTCATTTGGTAATCTCCGTTAAGGTTATCGCGGTTAAGTCCACGGCTAGAGCGTCGCCTGAATCAGGCGACGCCAAAGCGGTAGGCTCTAGGCGGCTTGCTGTAGAGGCTGCGCGTGGTCCTTTGGCGTGTCTTGCATGACAAAGGCTGTAGCTTTAGACGCCATAGACGCGGCTTTAAATATCGCCCGCTTATCCTCTTTCAAAACCTTAAGCCATGACCCCAGATAGTCAGCATGGCGGACGGTTGGCGTAATGCCGAGCCGCGCGCAGCTAAAAGCGGCGCTCATTTCAGCTATCAATTCTTCACGCGCATAGTCTTTAGAACCAAAGCCGTTTTTTAAATCGCGGTCTAGGCGGCTCTTATGGCCTGTCCAGTGGCCGAGCTCATGAAAGGCCGTGCGGTAATAATTTATCTGGTCATCAAATTTTTGTTGGTGCGGCGTCTGGATGAAGTCATGAAAAGGGCTGTAGAATGCTTTATTGCCGCCGTGACGAAAATCCGCACCCGTTGCGGCAATCACGGCCTCTGCAGCGGGTATCATTTCCCGCTCTGGCATGGGCTCGGCAGGCGTGAATTTATCGCCTAGGCCGTCGCATTGGTCAGCGTTAAAGACCGTGTAACGCTTTAGGAAGCCAATCGCCCGCGCGTCGCGGCCTTCCTGCGCGGCGGCGGTCTTTTCTTTTTGGGGTGTAAATGTGCTGGCATAGCAGACAGTAGAGCCGCGCTCGCCCTTGCGCACATTGCCGCCGAGGCTCTGCGCTTGCTTATATGTAAGCCAGCTATGCGTTGAATGCTCGCCCTCGAGCTGCGCGTCCCAAAGCAATAGAATATTAATCCCGCTATAGTGGTTCCCTGTTGCGGCGTTGTTTGGGAAGTCGAAAGGCGCTTTGTCTGCGCTCCAAGGCCGTGCCCAGGGTAATACGCCCTTTTCCATTTGGGCAATAATGCGGTCTGTAACGTCCTGATATAGGTCTGTTTTGGTCATTTGGTAATCTCCGTTAGGGTTGTTGATATAAATACCATACAGATTTGTAAGGTAATTACAAGCGATAAAATACAAATATGTAATTTAATTTATACGCACTCGCCCGCGCGCGTGATAGTCGCGCGCGATATCGCGCGCGCGTAAGAGCTCGGCGCTGACTGTCTTACCGTTTGACTTACTCTCAATTCGACCCCTTTACCCCCGTTTTAACACCCATTGGGCTAGGGCTAAGCGGTTGATGGTTATCGGTTTTCTCCCCTCACCCCAAATTAAGGATGGTTTTGAAAATTTTTGACGGGTCAGTCAGTCAGCGGGTCAGGGAGCGCGCCTATAGGCTTTTGTCTTGCGAGCGAGGGCGCGCGTAAGGGTGATACTCAACTTACTCTCTTACTTACTTACCCAAAAACAAAAAGGTATATATATCAATAACTTAGCGGCTCATATCGGTGAGTTATTCGGTAAGTCAGTAAGCTGCAAAAAAATGCTATCCGATAGGGCCGCAATAATTGCTGCGCGGCGTAGGGGGCTGCGCAGCTGTGCTATGAGCTCGGGTCAAATCAACTCGGCAAGGGTATTAAACAATTGAGCTTAGGCGCGACATCCAATGAAGCACAGGCAGAGGGCGACCTTTTCGGCGTGGCCGAGGATCAGCGGGTCCAGCTGCGCGGCCGTCCTAAAGGCTCGATTAATCGCCGCACGAAAGAGACTGTTGAATTTTTGCTGGAGCGATTTGGCGACCCTTTGATTAATCTCGCTGAAATGAACGCGCTAGATATCCCAAACCTTGCGAGAGCGCTGAATTGCACGCGATTGGAAGCCGCTAAGCTGTTGCTGGAAGTCAATACACGTCTAGCCAATTATGTGCATAGCAAGCGGCCCACGGCTATCATTGCGCGTGTGGAGGACGTTGCGCCGCTGACTATCAATGTGCCGAGCTTTGGCGACTTTGATGACGCGGATGAAGTCTTTGAAATTAATGTAGCAAAATCAATAGCTTACGCTGACGAAAGCGCAACCGTCGCACAAGTGAGCGTCGCACAAGATGATTAAGCTGTTGAAACATATAAGCTTTTCATGCGCGCAACAACGGATATCTAATCCCATGCGTGCGACCTGCAGCGCCTTACCCCCCTACCCTTTCGCGCAAGGGTACCCCGCCAAGGAAGCCGGCCAGTCTCTCAAAGGGGGGCTATCGCAGGCAGCTCAACATATTTTAGAACAAGTGCAAATATTCAAAAATCGCGAACGTTTATTATCTGGCTTAGGGGGTGTGGGGGTATGACCGCCGCGCTTTTACAACGTGAGGCGGCCGCCAGTGACCCGAGGGCGGGTCTGCAAAATGGGCTCGGGCCCGTCCTGCGCGACGGGTGGAGCTGTCCAGGCCCAAAAAACCTAGAATACCTTATGAGCGAAAAGCCAATCGTGCTCGCAATGGGGCCCGTTGGCTGCGCAAAAACGTCGACGGCATATTTTAAAGGGATGGTAAATACAAAACGTCAACCTGTGCGCTATAGCACGGGTCGTAAGGAATGCAAGATAACTGTTGTTTGTGATACCTATAAGACCGTCCACAACAAAGCGCTCGATAGTTTCCGTGATTTAATCCCGCCTGATGCGCCGGGCGTTGAGTATAAGGGTGGCAAGGGAGAGGACGTCACAGTCACCTACCTTTGGGGCGATAAAAAATGCCAATACAAAACGGTTTGGCATTTTGTGGCGGTTGGCGATAAATCTATTGAGGCCATGATTGCGGGCCTGCGCACAACCTGCGTTCACCTATATGAGCCTGATCACCTTCCAGAAAAAGTTGTTGACGGTTTCGCGCAGCGCCTCGGCCGCTGGCCGAATATCAAAGATTTGCCAGATGAAGGCCGCGGAATGTTCACGCAGCTATGGGGCGACTTCAACGCGCCTAATGATACAAATGAGCTTTATCGCCGCCTAGCTCTTAAAACCAATTTAAACACGGATCATTTCATAGAATTTCCGTCTGGCTTCTCTCCGGACGCTGAAAACCTCAAAAACCTACCCAAGCCAGAGGGCGGATATTATAAATATCTCGCCAGTACGATGCGTGATCCATTGGAAATCAAACGCAAGATAGAAAACCTCGTCGGCTATTCCCGATCGGGCAAGCCTGTCTATGGTGATTACGTTGATGATCTGCATACCGCCTCGCGGCTTATGACCGGCGACGGCACCTTGCCGCTCATCATTGGCGTTGACGGCGGGGGCTCTGCGGCCGCTGTTGTGCTCGAGCCGACGCTCTCTGGTAATTTAAACGTACTTGACGAAATCGTAACGGAAGCCGGCGACTTCACTGACGCGGCAAGCTTTGGTGAGCGCGTAGCGGCTTTGCTGGCTATGAAATACCCTGGGCGCGCCGCGATTGCTGTGATTGATCCTGCGGCAAGTAACCGATCGGGCGGCCGCGAAAGCAATGGCGATATGACCCGCTGGATTATGACTTTCCAAACTCATGCCAAAATTAAGGTTTTGCCTGGCTACAGCAATAATCTGGACCCCCGCATTAAAGCTGTGCGCCGGCTTTTAAATGAGCTCAATGTCGGCGTGCCGCGTCTGCAGATCAATAATCATTGCATGACGGTGCGTGAGGGCTTTCAGTCCGGATATAAAATCAAAGAATACAAAGGCGCTGATGGCACGCGTTATGGAGAAAAGCCCGACAAGGGCCATTTTTCGCACGTCCACGACGCGCTGCAATATGGCTGCATGTTTTTCATTCATTCCCCTGAGCGCCTGCATGACGCTGTCCGCATGGCGTCTAAGTCACATTTTGGGAGCCATTCAAATTCAGCTCCTAAAATTCTTTTATAACAAGAGGTTTCCCTATGGTCGATTTATCGCCTGACGTTCCAGAAGTACCCGCGCCGCCAACGGCGGATGATGCGACGCGCATACGCGTGGCCGAGGACGCAAAAAACGCGCTTGATGGCAAAGGCCGTGGCTCAACTCTTTTGACGCGGGGCAAGCCTTTGGGTTTGCGCGTTGATAGCGGCGCCAGCGGCGGCGGTCCATTGGCTGCGCGAAATACGCTCCTAACGCGGGGTAGAACGTGACCATAGCTGCAGCCATGATTGCGGCCTTTAACGCCGCTAAAAATGCCAAGTCAGAGCTGCGCGGCGATATGGATAATATCGCGCGCTTTATTGCGCCAAGCCGATTGCCGCATAGATGGCGCGAGCGTGAACATGATATTCAAGACCGCGAGCATATGGACACAACGGCGCAAATCGCGGTCGAGCGCTTCGCCGCTATGGTCTTTGGCTTTATGTTCCCTCCCCATACGCCGTCTGTCATTCCCGCCATAAAGGGTCGCGAGATAGACGGCAGCGATGAGGGCGATTGGCTGGATGCTGTGCGCGACATCATGCACGAATTTTTAACGCAAGGCTCGACAAGCTGGCGGCCAGCAATGTCAGAGGCCATGCTCGATTATGCCGCCTTTGGTTTCTCGGCAAACTATACCGCTAAAGGCAAAGATAATATGCCGCGCTATCAAGCTATGAGCGCGTTTAATATTTATTGGCGATTTGATGTCGATAAAAAGCTCATGAATTTCTTTTGGGAAAGCGAGATTACTCTGGCGGCGCTAAAGCTTAAATATCCTGATGACGCCGAGGTTATAAAATATGCCGGCGAAAACAAGTCCCGCAATGATGACGAAAAAGTCACCTTGCTTTATGCCATAGAGCCAAATCCAGACGGTAAGCGCGGCGGCCCGCGCACAATGAAGCCGTGGAAATCCTATGTGATATGGGTTGAAAAATCGCGCCGCCTAGAGGTTGGCGGCTATGATGATATGCCGTTCTCTGTTGCGACAATGTATTTGCGCCCAGGCGAGACTTATCCAACGGGGCTTGGGCACCGTGTTTATCCTGCCGCGCGTTTTTTAAACCGTCTCAAAGAGGCTATGCAAAACGGCGCTGAAAAATCAGTTGATCCGCCCTATTTTGATTTTACGGGTGGTCAGCTGGACAAACTAGACCGCCGCGCCGGCGGCTGGAACCGTGCCGATTGGGCGGCGCTTGGTTTCTCGAGCGTCACGCAGGCCTTGCAGCCCTTGCCGCCGTCCGGAGATCTTCGCCCTGGTATTGAAATAATCCGTGATGAACGCCAGCAAATCAACACAATCTGTTTTATTGATTGGCTGCAATCCATTCAAGACGGCGTGCGCACGGCGACTGAGGTTTTAGATCAGCGCGAAATGCGGTTTCGCTCGATGTCAACAATTGTGGCGCAGCTCGAAAGCGGTTTCTTTGATCCGATCATAAACCGCACCTTTGCAATCATGGCCGAGGCTAAAGCCTTCCCGCCTATGCCTGACAGTCTTGTCGGCGAAGATATTATATTTGGCTACCGCAGCCCGCTCTCAAACGCGCAAGACCTTGGCGAAAATGACGCAATAAATTCTGCGTTGCAGGGCTTTAGTGCTATGGCGCAGCTTGATCAAAATGTGCTTGATTTGCCAGATTTTGACAAAATCGGGCGGCGCTTTTCTAAAAATGCAGGTCTGCCGTCGGGCCTTCTTAAGTCTGACGATGACGTGCAGACGGCGCGGGCGGCTCGCGCGGATGCACAGGCGAAAGCCGCCCAGCAGCAAGAGGCCGCCGCCGCGGCGCAGACGCTACAGGCAGGCGGTCAAGGCCTCGCTAATCTCGCGACGGCTCAACAAACCAACGAAGGTAATTCATGACGGATAAGACAAACAAACCTACGCGCGAACAAGTAGACGCCGCGCGTAAAAAATCACTCTATCGCGGCCAATTTATCGACGGACCAAAGGGCCGCGCTGTGCTTGTGGATCTAATGGAGGCCTCAAACTTTCTGGATCCAAACCCTGCGGCGGGATTGCAAACAAAAGAGGGCCATTCTTTTCTGGCGGGGCAGCACCAGTTGATCCGCTATATTTTCAAAACCTGCGGTATTACCGCGGCTGATTTACTTAACTCAAAAACTTAACCGGAGACGATTATGACAGAACCAACACCTGCGCCGACACCTGCGCCGACACCTGCGCCGACACCTGCGCCGACACCTGCGCCAACACCTGCGCCAACACCTGCGCCGACGCCGACGCCAACACCTGCGCCGACACCTGCGCCAAGCCCTGAGCCGACGGCTTTTGATGGCCTCGCAGCAAAGCATTCTGACTTTATCGCCAAAAATGGATTTAAAGATGTCGGCTCGTTGATTGACAGCGCAATACACGCGCAGCAATTAATCGGCGTCGCAGATAGAGACGGCCTTATGGTCAAGCCTGCCGGCACGCCTACGGATAATCCTGAAGCCTGGGCCGAGGTGCGCAAAGCTATGGGCGTTCCTGAAACGGCCGATAATTATTCCGACATTCCCCAGGTCGCCAATTTTGGCCTGACAGATGAGGGGGGCGCAAAGCTTAAGGCTTTGGCGCTCTCTCATGGTTTAACTGATGAGGCCTATAAAGGCTTCACAGAGGCGGGCCTTGCTTTACTGGCAGAGGGCGGATCCTTACAGGTTAAATCAGCCACAAAAGAGCTCGAGGCTATGGGCGCGCAGCTCAAAGAGGACTTTGGTTCTGATTATGATGCGCGCGTAGATCGCGCCGTGTCTTTTGTTGGCGAGCACGCTGATGACGGCTTTAAGACCTTTCTTGATGAAAGCGGCTTAGGTGATGATCCGCGTATGCTGCGCATGATGGATAAGCTTGCGGCCTTTGTGGCGGAGGATGGCGGCCTGCCAGGCGACGTTAATCGCGCGGTAATCGCAAGCGCGCAAGAGGCAGAAACGGCCTATCAAACCCATCTAAACACTTATGGCGACGCCATAATTAACGCCTCTCACGCAGATCATATCTTTGCCACTAAAGAGCGCGCGCGCCTTTTTAATATCAGAGAGGAAGCTGCGGCGCGCTCCAAGGCTTAATCTTTCACAAATCATAATTCACTAACCGCCGCGAAAGGATAATTATCATGGCAAAAAAACCACACCCAGGCTCAACCGCAGCCATTAATGCGAGGATTAAAGCCGAGGCCAAAGAAGCCGCTAAAAAAGCAGGCCTCACCGAAACTGAAATTGCGCCAGACGATAACGCGGAATTGGCTGCTCTAGTTAAAGCGCAGGCTAAGGTTATCGCTGATCTTGAGAGTAAAATTGAAGATCTTAAAGAGGACAATGATAATCTGCATGCAGATATTGATAATATCGCAAAGCGCCTAAAGTCATTAGAGACAGCGCCGGCTGATTCAGATGCCGCCAAATCTAATGGCGCTGCAGACGCAAATGCAGCGGGCGCGGGATCTACCGCGCAAAAATAATCTTCCCCCACGAAGATGGGCCCGCCGTGATGAGGAGTGTCGCGGCGGGTTTTTTAATTTAATTTGGAGTTTATTATGAAAAAGTTTTTATTCGCGAGTGCCTTGGCATTAGTCTCAATCTCGGCCTCAGCTGCCATAGAGCCAATTGGTGAACATACGCACCAAGTCGTTATTGTTGTTGATGATGGGCAGCCGCCTGTGACGTTGACTGATGGGACTATCAGCTCAACTCTAACTTATAGGCAGGGTCCATATACGAAAGAGCAATGCGATGATATTTTGCCTTTAGTCGTCGGATGGTTTTTAGAAGCTGGCGAAGATATCAACGGCAAAAAGCGGGCGGGTGATCCGCTTGCGCGGATTGTATCAAGCGCGTGTAGACGTATTTAATTGCAATCCTGCAATTATTTACCTTGACTTTTAAAATATTACGGAGTCTTGTCGCTCCGTGATTTGCTCAAAGGGGAGCTCTAGCGTGCCGCGCACGTGACGGGTCTGATGAGCTGCCCTTTGGGGCGCACCGTCGGGTCTGACGTAAAGCGGCAAAGACGCGGGTCCGGTTAAGTCCGGGGAGTCCAGTTACTTCCTGAAACTTAACATAGGACATCTCTCATGAGTGTTATCGTAGACCCGGGCACGCCCGACAACCAATCCCTAAATTCACGCCAAGTTAAAATGATCGCTGAAAATGTCAGTCTTTATGACACGCGCTCTCGCAATCTTGTTAATGCCGTAACCTCTGACTTAAACGTCATGGAAAAAGGCGAAACTTTCACGTCTAAAACCGCGCAGCGTACCGGTCCGCGGCCTGTTGCCCGCGCTGATCGTTATACTGATCACAACAATAAGCGCCTTCGCAAAGGTGAGCGCCAAGCTTCATTTGAAGATTTTGAAGATAGCGTTGAAGACAGCTCATTTGAGCGTATGGAAAAAATGATGAACCCTCTCAATGAGGATGTCATTGCAATGGGCGAAGGCAAAAACAATCACCGCGACGCCTTTATCATGAACCGTATTTTTGCGCCAATGCAAGAGGCTGTTGATGCTGAGAATGATGGTTACGGCGTGCGTCACACCTTCCAAACTATTAATTTTCCTGCCTCGCAAATCGTGCCGGTGGATTATGACCGTTACCATGTAAACAAGTCAGACGGTGCGCCTGCGCCTGCTTCGGCTGATCAAGGCCTGACAAAATCTAAATTGTTTGGCGCGCTCGAGCGTCTCGAAAGCGCCCGTATGCGCGGCAAGCTTAACGTGGTGTGTTCACAGCGCGACATCTTAAATCTCGCAACAAGCCTGCAGCTGACTTCACAGGACTTTGTCAATCAAAAGCTATTGGCTGATATCGACCGTGTCCTGACAGAAGAAAACACGATGTTTTTGGGCATGAATTTTTGGGATATCCACCCTGAAAATATGGTCGGCCACGGCACAAATGCGGCGCAAATTGCGGTCTTCCCAATGCGCGTTATCCAGTACAAGGAAAAGCAAGTCCAAGCGCTTGATATTAGTCAGCTCAAAGAGCGTCACTATAACTGGCAAGCTTACTATTCCATTCAATCAGGGCTTATTCGCAAGGATGACACATCCGTCGCGCAAATCCTGGTTAATCACACCGACACGCCTGTTTAGTCACAGGACTAATTGCGCACCAAAACGTCAACGCGAATACGTGCGCGAACCCGCCTCACGGTTTTATCCGGGCTGTGAGGCGGGCTTTTAACAAAGGCTCATGATGTCAAATGCCAGCTCTGTAAAATTGGCAATATTAAATGAGGCTGCGGGCCATATTGGCGCTGGCCTTTTTAGTGATGGCGAAACGGGTCAAACAAATACACAAAAATCTATCCTCTCATTTTATAACCAGGCTGTCGAAGAAGTCCTTGACTTGCGGCCTTGGTCTGGCGCGACGCGCCGCAGGATCCTCCAAGAGGTCGAAAAATCTGATGACCGCTTGCATAGTGGTTATACGCCTTATCAACTGCCAAAAGATTGCGTGCGAATTGCAACGGTTGCGCGCACCCAATATCAAGATTGGTACGTTGAGGAAGGCTTGCTCTATGTCTATCGCGGCGAAATAGAAATACGCTATAATTCCTCCGAAACGGAGCCAACATGGACAGCGCATATGATTGCGCTGATGGGCCTTAATTTAGGCCTTAAGGTCGCGCTATCGCGTAAAGACAGCCAATCTCAGTCTGACCGTCTTGATCGCCGGTACCAAAGGCTTACACTGAAAACAGCGCAGCTCGAGGGCGCGCGCATTGGTAATCGCCAAGGTGATCTGTCACGCCGCCAAACAAATTATGATTATCATGATAGCACGGATAGGAGGCATTATGCCCCGTAATCCTGTGCGTCATACCTCATTCGCGGCGGGACAGCTTGACCGCAAAGTGCAAGGCCGTAGTGAAATTGACGCCTACGGTGTCGGCGCGTCTTTAATGATAAATTATATTGCTATGTTGCCAGGCGGCGCAGAAACCCGCCCAGGTAATTGGCGGCTTGGCGCGGCGATAGAAGCGGCGTCGCCTGAATCAAATGGCGCGCCTATCCGCGGCCGGCTTATTCCATTTCAGCGCTCAACTCTGCAGGGCTATATTCTCGAGCTTACAGAATTTAAAATGCGCATTTGGTCTGCTTTGACCTATGAGGTGATTGCCGAGAATATAGACACGCCTTGGTCTGGCGCGGCTATTCGCCGGCTGATGTGGTCCCGCCAAAGTGACATCATGATTTTAACGGATGCGGCCAGCCAAACACAGCCTTATATCCTTGCCAATCGGCCGTCTGGCTGGACCCTCACGCCTTATGAGTTTCGCAATGGTCCATTTAAGCCTGTTATTTCTGGCGTCTCAATCAACGTGAGCGGTACAGATGCGCTGACAATTAGCAGCACGGCTGATGTCTTTGAGCCTGGTCATGTTGGCGCGCTTATTTGGGCGCGGCAAAACCCTGATCTGATTACAGAAAACGGCTGGTACCCAGGGATGAATTTAAACACAACGGAAGTTGGCGCATTGCACGCTTATGCGGGCCGCACCTATCGCCTAGTGAGTTTTGTTGATGATCCTGATGATAGCGAAATTCCGCGCACAGGAAGTGACGGCCCTATTCATGATGACGGCCGCCGGAGTGATGGGGTTGCGCTATGGGAATTTGTGCATGACGGCGGCGTGTATGCCAAAATCACAGCTGTTAATAGTGCGGGGCAGGTCACAGCGCAGCGCCAAGGCGACAATGAAGTGCCCGAAAGTGTAAGCACAACGCCTTTCTGGCATATACAGGCATTCAATGATGTTGATGGCTGGCCGGCAATATCTGGTATTCACCAAGAGCGGGTCTTTTTTGGCGGCACGCTTACGCAGCCTGATACGCTTTTTTCAACTGAAAGCGGGAAATATGACAGCACAGGCGGAGATTTTAAAAGCGCTCTAGGCAGCGGTCTTGTTGTTGATAGCGACGCGGTAACGCGCGAAATGGCAAATAGCACTGTTGATCCTCTGGCGTGGATGGCGTCTGTCGATGATCTTATTGTGGCGGGTGCCGGCGGCTCTCGGCGCGTGCGTGGTCCAGCTAACGCAGAGCCTATAACGCCTGCGGGCGCTGTTGCGCGCGGCGGCGGGCATATCGGATCCGAGCGCGGCATAATGCCAATCGTTGTTGGCGATATTATTTTATTTGTTGAGCTTGGCTCGCACCGTGTCCGCGGCTTTAGAATTGCTGACAATAGAGAGATAGATCTGACTGTTTTATCAATGCAGCTTAATAATCGCGGCATTGATGATTGGGCATGGGAGGCGACAACTAAAACGCTTTGGATCCTCACGCGAGACGGGTTTTTAAATGCTTTTGTTTATGATGATGAGCAAGGCTATCAGGCAATGAGCCCGATGGTTTTTGCTGATGATGTGCGTATTGAGGGCTTGTCTATCGCGCGGCGCTCCGATGGTTTTGAGGCGCTTTGGATGATTATGCGCCGCGAGACTGAGGGTGGTTTCCTGCGTGATATTTGTGTCATGACGCGCCGCTGGGATGATGATGTCCCGCTCGATGATACATGCTCGCTTGATCTTGCAGGTTTCTTTGATGCCTCTCTTGTTGAGGATGCCCAGGGCGGCGCTCCTGGCGGTGTTGATGTGCCGGCTGTTACGCCAACTTTGCCGCCAGTGGCTTTACCGACGGTTCTGCCTGGCACTAATCCAGATTTGGACTTCCAAGATACTAACGATTTTATAAATTTTAATACTGCGGATTTTAACGGTTTTAGGGTTTTCTTAAGATGAAACAGACAACTCGCCTCACAAATTTGACCTGGCTTGAAGGCAAGATGGCCCGCGTGATTGCGGATGGTTTCTTTGTTGGTGACTTTCTGGTCAAAGACGGCGCGATTGATTTGCCTTGTCCGGTCACAAAGGGCTGGGTTGGCCTTCCTTATGAGGCAAGACTGCGCACGCTGACGCGTGATGATGGCTTAGGCGGTGTTCTGTCGCGAGTTGCAAAGCGCAGCTATGACAGACTTGCGCTCGAGACTGCGGGGCTCGGCGGCTCTGTTGGTTTTGTTTATGGCGTAAACGGCAAGCTTACAGATCCACAAGCGGTGCGGCCATTTCCGACGCGCCGAGCTCATGACGCTTTAGGCGCGGCCGTATTATTGCGTGATCAATTTGAAGATTATGAAATGGCGAGCGAGTTTGAAACAACGCCAATGATTGAGATTACAAACGAGCCGGGCTTTCCGCAGCAAATCAGAACAATCGAATATCATGTGCAAGCTAATGGAGGATAATCTGACATTACCGCTCAAATATCCTTTATCGCTCGGCAGCCGTCTAAAAGTCCGGCCTTATCAATTTGGCGACCGCACAAGCCTGACTGTGAGGCCCGAGCAAAACGGCGTTATCACCGCTCTTGGGCTGGCCGATATGGTCAATAAAAACGCGCTGTCATTTACCTATGATGGCCGCGTGATTTTAATTGCAGGGCTGCATATGTGCTGGTCCCAAAACGGTAAATCTCGCGCTGTTGCTTGGGCGCTTGTGGGTGATGATGTGCCGCGGCGTGCATGGGCCCGCATATTTGCCTTTGCGCAACTCTTTTTAAAACATTCGGGCGTGACCCGCATAGAGGCCTATACGCCGATGAAGTGGCCGCAAGCGGTCAATACGCTCGAGCATTTAGATTTTGAGTGCGAAAATATCATGCAAGACTTCGGCCCTGATGGTGATTATATGATTGGGGTGTGGCGTGGCTGATCCAGCAACATTAGCATTAGTAGCAACGGGCGCAAAAGTTGGCGGCCAAGCTGTCGGCGCATTAGCTGGCTTTTCAGCCAATAAACGCGACGCCGCCCTTGCGCGCAGAAATGCAGAAGGTTCTCGCAAGGCGGCCGCGCTCGATGGAGCTAACCTTACGCGCGAGGCGCGCAAGCGTGTCGGCGCTGCCACGGCGCGCGCGGGTGCGTCTGGCTTCACAATTTCAGGCTCGGCCTCTGACGTTATCGGGCAGCTGGCGGCGGAGGGCGCGCAGGGCGCAAGCGCCGCTCTATTTGATGGCCTTCTGAGGGGGCAAGGATTTGATGAGCGCGCCAATCAAAGCGAAAGTGCAGCCAAGCTCGGTTTGGTTAAGGGTGCTTTTGATATTGGCGGGACGCTGCTGACCGGCGCGGGTAAATCAAGATCACTCAGTGGAGGCGGAACAAATGCGCCTTGATGCCTCACTAACGCGAAGCGCGACGCGCGGCGTGCGCGGCGTCATTGACGGCGGCCCTAACCGCGCGGCGTCCGCGGCTGCGGGTATTGGCCGCAGCCTCGAGGGCATTGGCGGCGCTGTTGATCAATTTGGCGCGCAGCTGGACCGCGAGGCACAAGCCGCGGCGCAAGCTGCGGCGCAGCAAAAGCGCGGGCAAAATGCTCTGCAGGCTGTTAAGGTTTTAGGTGAATTTGATACTGTCACAGATAAGGTGAATGCTGATTACGCCAGCGGTTTTGATGGCTCGCAAGATTTGGCCGCTCAATATGAAACTGATTTTAATGCGCGTAAAGAGGCTTTGCTCGGAAGCTTTGGCGCGGATGATAAAGATCTGCGCGATATCGTGGCTTTGGATCTCGAGCGCAGCTTTCAGCGCGGCCGCGTGGGCGTTGCGCAAACAGAGCGTAAGCTGCGCACAGAGCAAACTGGCCGCCAAGTGCAAGAGGGTGTCGATAGCCTGGTAAACAATGTGCGCGGCGGCGCGGCGGTCGATGTTGCCTTAGCGCGTCTGCAGCTTGCGACCGCAGCGGTTGATGAGGTCGCGCGTGAGCAAATCAATCAAATCGCGGTCGATCAGATTTATCAGGCCTTTGCCGCTTATAATATCGAAAATGACCCGCGTGAATTTCATGCGCAGCTTGCCGCCGGTGATTTTGATGACCGCTTTGCGCCGGCTTTAAAAAACCAAGCGCTGCGTAGCGCTAAGGCTGAGATTGACAGCCAAGACCGCGAGGCCGCGTCCTTGGCAAAAGAGCAAGAGCGTAAGCGCTTGGCTGCAGAGAAAGAGCGCCAATCGCTCGCGCGTCTTGATTTGCAATTTGAAATGACAGATCACCTCGCGAGCGTCACAGCCAGCGGCCAAGGGAGCGGCCTAACGTATCAGCGCGTGCTCGAAGTCTCGGGCGAAAAAGCTGCAAAGCGGTTTCAGCGCAGCGAGGCTCATGCCCGGGATATGTTTAGCACAACTGCGGATATGCCGCTGCAAAGCCGCGATGAAATAATGAGCACTTTGGCCGGCGCAGCGCCGCGGCCTGGCGAGGCGGGCTTTGCAGATAAACAGCAAGTGTTTGAGCAAGCTCAATCTCGCGCTAAAGCTATTTTACAACAAAGACAATTAGATCCAGCCGGCGCGGCCCAGGCTGTGCCAGCTGTTCAAGAATTAGCCGCGCGGCTATCTTTGGAGGGCGCGACGCCTGATGATGTGCAAAAATACGCGCAGGCCGTCCTTGAGGTTCAAGAGGACTTTGGCATTGCGGCCTCTGATCAGAGAATTTTGCGTAAGGGCCAAGCGGAGGATATCGTCGGGCAATTTGAGACATCTGCGCCGCAAGATTATCGGGAGCTTTTAAATTCATTAAATGCTTATGGCGCGCTGCAGCCGCGCATTATGGGCGAGCTTGTCGAGGCGGGATTGCCTGACACGGTCGAGCCTATCTGGTCTTTATCGGCAAATCCAAATGCGCAGACAGCCATGATATCCGCGCTTAAGTCTGATAAGGACAATAAGGCGACATTGCCGCGCGCTGATGTCAAAAAAACAGAAACGGCCGTTGATGCCTCTCTCGCGCCTTTGTTTGCAACGCTTGCCTCTAGTCCTGATGCGGCGCGGCTGCGCAGCACTTATGCAAAGTCCACACAAGCGCTCGCGCGCCAATACGTCGCCCAGGGCGCAAGCCCGTCTGATGCTGCGCAGCGTGCGGCCTCTGCGTTTACGGCTCAATATGAATTTGAGGGCTCATATCGTATTCCTGTCACGCGTGATGTAAATCACGTTACGCGCGGCGTTGATAGAATTATGGGCGCGTTTAACCCTCGCACCGCAGGCCCACGCGGCCGCGCGGGTGCGCTCGGTCTTGCCAATGAGCGCGCCGTTCCGTGGTGGGGTTTAGGTCCGCAAATCGCTGGGCAATCTGATGCGGCGCGGCAAGAGCAATATGGCAAATCAATCTCGCGTCATGGCCGCTGGATTACCAATGAAGATGAAAGCGGCCTTGCGCTTGTAATTAACGGCGGCGGTCTTGATGTGCCTGTGCTCGATAAAAATGACAATCCTGTCAATTTGGTATGGGATGATCTTGAAGCCGTCGGCGGCGGCTTTACAGATTTTGGCGGTGTGCGCTTTACGTCTGAAAAGAAAGGCCCGCAGCAAATTGCAGATCTTATTTTGCGGGCGGGTGCGCAATGATACGCTCAACGCTTCCCTCTAATGATCCTGTCTTGCAGGCCTCGGCCAGCTTTGGCGTGAGCCGCATTGATGCTTACGGCGCAATTGCGGCCGGTGCCATCGAGGAAGGCGTCACAGGATTCGCATTTAGAGCGCTCGAGCGGTCTTTTCTCGATACGGACAAAGAGGCGGATTTTCTATCTGCGGATGAAGCTAATGCAGATTATGGTATTGAAGGCCATTTGACATTTGACAGCTCTGTCAGCGATTTTCGCGCGCGTGAGCTTAACGGGATAAAGCAGCGCGAGCTCGCGCGCTCTGATATTATCTCGCGCTCGGGTTTAGGTAGCGGCGAAATTTTAGGTGTAGCTCTAGCGGCAAGCCTTCTTGATCCTGTTGGTGATGCTTTGGCGCTTGTGCCTTATTTAGGAACGGGCGCAAAAGCGGCCTCTATTGGCCGCACGGTCGCCAAATCAACAACAATTTCTGGACGCCTTGGCCGCGGCGCGGTCGAGGGTGTTGCGTCTGGCGTGATAGTCGAAGCGGCGGTGTTTCCGCTCGCAAAATTTGAAAATAGAGATTACGGCGCGAGTGATGCGGTTTTTAATATCGCGCTATCTGGCGGGATTGGATCTGTTGGCCGTCTGATTGGGGATGGTCTTAAGGCTCGCGGCTCGCGCCGTGACCAGACGTTTACAGAAACGGAAGCGGGCCAGATTGTCATGTTACCTGAAAATGCGCTTGATATTGCAGAGCTCCCCGCAGAAACCCGCGTTGATATCTTTAACCAGGCCTTGAATGATTTAGACAGCGGCCAGCCTATTCGTGCCGGCGAAATGATAGAGCGCGCGCAGCAAGAGAGAGCCGCGGCGCTATTGGATCCAGAGACGCCAGAAACGACGCCGCGCGATTCAGGCGGCGATGTGGATGATGTCGCTGATACTGATGGCGTCGGGCCTGATGATATCCCTGCAGAGTTTCAAATAGAGGGCGCGCTTATGGCGGCGCGCACTGACACGCTATTGCGGTTCTATGATGGCGATATCGAGATATCTGATGCGCCTAGTCTTGACCCTGCAATCGACGCCTCGCCTTTCACGCCGTTTAATCTGGACGGGCTTGTGCGCGGTGATGAGGCGCTTGATTTGGGCGAAGCCGCTGCGCCTGCGGCCGCGCGCGAGCCTGGTCTTGCGGATCCTGTTTTACAACAAGACGTCGCCCGCCTCGAGGCCGAAGTTAAAGGCATGATAGAAAATGGCCGCCTTAACGCTGATGTGCTCGAGCTTGAAACGCCGGAGCGTGCGCCTGAGCAAGTCAAAGACCTATATGAGGCCGCTGGCTTTTGCTTGCGTGCGGAGGGTTTGCTGTGAGTAGGGTTTGCAAAGATACTATTCGCGGCCGCGTGGGCGATGCCTTCAGCGACGCCGAAATTGACGACGCGCTCGAGCGCTTAACGTTGCGTTTCCGTAGCAAGAAATTTAATAAAGAAAACCTCTCTCCGGATGCGGCCGAGACGGCCCGCCTGCGCGAAGCTGTTGAGGATATGACATCTGAGGCGCTTGAGGCGTCTTTGATTGAAAAGCGCCTGCGTTTAAAATCTGCCGTCGCGAAGTCTCGCCGCGAGGCGCATTTAGAGGGTCTATCTGATCTGCCGCTCTGGAAACGTCTGCGCGCGCTTAATGTTGGCCTAGAGGAAAACGTCGCGGGCGCGGGCTTGTCGGTTGATACGCGCAGCCGCGCCTATTATCGCGGATGGTCGACGGCGCTTATTCGTGATTTGGATAAAGCCGGCACATTGTCTCGGCTTTCTAATCCGCTGCGCAAGCGTGATCGTGATTTTGAGAATGATGTCGCACGCGAGCTGTCTTTGCTTAATGGTGGTGACGTGGCGTCGACGGGGAATGCTGAGGCGCTGACAACGGCGCGTATCATGAAGAAATATCAAGACGCGTCTATCGAGGCGCAAAATGCACAAGGCGCGTGGATCTCTCGGCTTGATGGTTATGTCACGCGGCAAAGCCATGATGCGATTAAAATCAGCGGCGGATTTTTCCGCGGCGCTGAGCCGTTTGGTGTTAAAAGCAAGCGGCGCGAGCAATCAAAAAAAGAGTGGATTGATTATATTACGCCGCGCCTGGCAGAGCAAAGCTTTGATGGCGTAGACGATATTGAGGCCTATCTCGGTCAAATGTGGACGGATATCGTGACGGGGCACCATAACCCAAGTTCGAGCTATCATGACGATCTTGACGCCTTTAAGCCTAATGGTCTTGTCGCGCGCAAAGTTTCAGCCGCTCGCGTCCTGCATTTTAAAACGGTTGATGACTGGCTGGCTTATAATGACCGCTTTGGCGCAGGCGGTATTTTTGAGGGCTATATCAGTCAGCTCGATCGCGCGGCGTCAAATGCGGCGCTTATGGAAGTTTACGGTCCTAATCCACAAGCGGCCTATACGAATTTAAAAGACGATTATATCTCGCAGGCGCGCGAGGCGGGCGATACTGTATCAATCAAGCAGCTTAGCGGCGGCGTGCAAGGGGCTTTGCGTGACGCAGAATTTGGCGAGCTTGACGGCAGCGCCCTCGCCCCGGGTTCCGTCCGCCTGGCAGCTTTTGGCCGCGGCTTCCGTCTGCAGCAAGGTTTGTCTAAGCTTGGCGGTATGACGCTGTCGTCAATTTCCGACACGTCTTTGGCTGCGCATACCTTGCAGCGTTACGGCGTTGATTTGCTCGATGGCTATAACGGCCTATTTCAGGGTATTACAGGCTTGCAAAATGCGGCAAGTAAAGAGGCTGCAGATCTCGCGGGTGTTGGCGTTAATCAAATCATGGGCGATATTGCCTCGCGCTATGCAACAACGGACGGCGCTTACGGCGTTATGGGTAAGCTGCAATCTGCATTTTATAAGATAAATCTCTTTAGCGAGTGGGGCGGCCGCGTCCGCGGTGCTGTGGGCGGGGTATTGTCCGCACATATGGGCAGCCGCGCCTCTGTGCCAGCCCAGCAGCTCGATCCTGCATTTAAGGCGGGTCTGAACCGCTACGGCATAGATGATGCCCTGTGGGACGCTGTGAGAGGCGGCGCGGCCAAGATTGACGGTGATCCTGACAATCGGCTCTGGTTCACGCCAGAAGCCGCTGACAGCGTTTCTAATGCGAAAGCTAAGGCTTGGGGCAAAGAAAACGGCTTTAGCGATGCTGACGCGGCTCGCGGCGAAATGCGGCTGCGTTTGCAGGCCTATTTCAGTGACATAGCTGATACGGCCATGACGGAGCCTCGCGCGCGCGAAAACGCTCTAATCACAATGGGCACGCGTCCAGGCACGGCGCTAGGCGAGGCTGTGCGCTTTGTCATGCAGTTTAAGTCATTTCCGACAACGGTTATCACGCGTCAGCTCGGCCCCACTATTCAGGACGGCAAGCCCACAATGGCGACGGCGCACCTCATTGTAGCCGGCACGGCTCTAGGCTTTGCTGCGTTGCAGGCTAAGCAGCTAGTTAAAGGTCTGTCGCCTCACCCGCTTGTCATGGAAGACGGATCTCCAAACATGAAAGTCTTGGTGCAATCACTTGTCCAGGGCGGCGGCCTTGGTATTTACGGGGATTTTCTATTAGCTGATTATAATCGGTTCGGCGGCTCGCCGCTCGAGACTTTAAGCGGCCCTGCGATTGGCGAAATGTCTAATGCGCTGCGTATTTTTGGCGCGCTAAAAGATGGTGATGATGTTGCCGCTCGCGCGCTGCGTCAATCAATTGGCAATGTACCGTTTAATAACCTTTTCTATACGCGGGCCGCTCTGGATTACGCTGTATTTTACCAAATGCAGGAATGGGTTAATCCAGGCAGCCTTGAGCGCTATGAGGCCCGCGTCAAATCTGAGCGCGGCCAAACCTTTCTTATCCCGCCGTCTGAAACTGTGAATTAGGAGCTGATTATGACTGTTGCGTCAAATGTGAAACCTTCCGTAACGTATATCTCTGACGGCGCGCAGCGTGTCTTTGGTGATCTCAATTTTACAATTCTGGACGATCTGTGCGTTGAGGTTAATGGCGTTGCGGTGCCGTTCGATCTTGCGGATGATAAATCGACTGTCACATTGTCATCTGCGCCGCTGCAGGGTGTGCCTGTAAGGGTGTTTAGAAAAACCGATATATTCCAGCCGACAAGCTATAATGATTTATCTAAATTTCCAGCGGCGGCCATAGAGGCTAATTTTGACCGCATTACACATATCTTGCAAGATTTGGCTTGCGCTGATGAGGTTGCTAATCTCAAAATAACGCGGCTTTGCGATGATGTTGCCGACTTAACCTTGGCTGTTAAGGCTTTAAATGCTGGGCGCGGCGTAGAAGATCGCCGCTTAATTCTCAATATCTGTGAGGTCGATCAGTTAATATCTGACGGCTTGCTCGCATTTACGCCAAGTTCAAACTCAACCCCAAACATTTGCGATTTAGAGGAGGCATAGATATGTCCTGCATAAAAGATACAGACACACTTGATATTTACCGCGGTAGCATTCCGGCCCAACTAACTGTTGCGCAATTAAAAGATTGCATTGTCGGCGCTGCCTTCATTAGCGTAGCGGCGTTTTTGGCGTCAACGCAAACCGATTTAGGTAATGTTGAGGCGGGCGGATTTGATTATATACGGGTCGCTGATAATGCTAATTTCTTTGATGTAGAAACTGCTGGTAATTTAAAATACTTAATAGTTGCGGCGGCCGATGGCACGGTCTGCCCTGAGCAATTTGGCGTAGTTGGCACGCCTGATCCTCTAGGTGCGCGCTCTGCTGCAATCAAACTGGCTGCGCTAGGTGGTGACGCCGCCAGCCGCGCGGCGGCCGTTGCTGTTGTGCATGACGATAGTGACGCACTTAGCGCTATGGGTGATTACGGCCGTAGAAATGAAACGCTCAAAGTCAATTTTAAGCCTATGACGATTTACGGCTCTGATCGGCCTTGGACGTTTCGTAATATTAGAAACTTGGTTTCGCTAAATGGATATGGTGCAAAATGGATAAACCTAAGAGCGTCTTTGCACGGCGCTGATACAACTGTTGTTAATAACATTGGTATGATGTTCGAGGGGCATTATCAAGATCAAGACCCTACAACGACGGGTAGTTTGCCAATCGGGCTAGATAGCGGCGGATTGTTGGCGTTCACCGATGGCGATACAATCGGTATGCAAGATATTGCAGATATGGCCGATTTTAAAGTTGGGGGCCGTATCACAGTCTTTGGCTGGTGTATGCAGCTTAACGGTTCTCCGCAAATTATGCGATATTTTGAATATGCAACTATTGCGGCTATCAACGGCTTGGAATTAAAGCTTACACAAAACTTGCAGTATAAATATGATCCGCAATGGCCGCAGATAGGTACGCGCGGCCCCGCGCCTTCTGGTAAACCAGAAGCTAATGGGCCGCCGCAAGTGCTGTCTTTGGATCGCGGCGTTGATAGATTTATCGAAACAGAACGTCTTGAAATTCTCGGGTTGGAGTATTTGCCTAATCCGATGTGGACGGACGGGTTTGCGACTAAGGCACGCAACGGGCGGCTTACAACGGGGGGGGCGCGTACTGTTTATTTACAGGACGTCAAAACGCCGTCGTCCGTTTATTGTTTCTCTAGTGAAAATACGACGCTCAAAGATTGCGAGATCCAGGAGGATGTAGAGTTTGATAAGGGCTTAGATGAAATGAAGGTCGATGGCGGCTTTATTGGCGCTGCGCTGCAAGGGTCTGGCTGTAAGCAAGTGCTGCTTACGGGCGGCGCTGATATTGGCTCAATGCGTATTCTTGGCGCTTTAGATAGATACACTATTGACGGCGCTTATATCCGCCGCCCACATCTTTCGACTGTTTATTTTGCAACAACTTCTGGCGCGCCTTATTTAGATATTCGCGACGTCACCCTTGGCAAAGAATTTAATACAGCTTCGTTATTTGAGGGGCTTGCGCGTACTCAAGCCTTTACGATTGAGCCTAGTGGTAGGTTGAGATGCTCGCTTGCTGATCTTCGCACGGTAGGCCTGCCATTTGTGCGTCATATGACATTGGGCGGCATACTCTGGCACAATGATTATCCTGCTTATTATGTAAATCGTTTTTATCAAGACGTGGTCGGCGGTCCTGATGTGTATATAGATGTGACGCAAATCACGCCAAATTCTATTAGCGGTTTTACAAGCGGTGATTTGCTTTCTGTGCCGCAGCATGAGCGCATAGATATTGGCAGAATGGAAGTTATTGACCAAACTGGCCCTTTAAATTTGACGTCGAATTTATTTAATCAAACTGGTTTTCTTGGTGAGATACATGATGGCCGCCGCGGTGAGGCTTTGTCTTCTATGCGTTATCCTCTTGTGCCTATAACTGTCACGAATGGATTGCATCCTCTGGGCGGCCCTCAGTTAATTGACTCTATCGAGGTTAATGTCATGCGTCCTTACACTGGCCCAACGGCTAATGCGGGCTATTTCTTGCGCACAAGTACCAATAACGCTTTTGCTACTGTTGATTTGTCAACGGCGGGCCGCCGCGTTATTTCCCCGGGCAGCGCGCCGGGTGTCGGTGACACCGCGTTTTTCACTGATGCTATTCCTGCGTCAGCTATTGGGCACAATACATTCGTTGCGCTCGATTATGACAATGAGGGGCAACGCCCGATTTTCAACATTAAGTTCAACGGTACTTATATGCGTGACGGACTACGCCGCTAATTATTAATTTTTAAAACCAGCCAAAAGGAAACAAAAATGGAATTTTACAAAAGAGCATTAAAGGCGTCTAAAGCGCATTTTAACAATATAAACTTCACAGATATGCAATATGCTGACGCCGCGAAAGCCGCGCTTCAAGATGAATTACGCCAAGCTGATAAAACGTGCGTAGTAACATGTGTGCATAACCCTGAAACCGGATTTTTAGACCTAATGATTGATCGTGCAATGGAGTCCTTGCCTGAGCATAAAGGCCAAGACGAGCGCTTGCATGTGACCTTCAATGTTGCCCCGGGCAAAACGTCTAAGTTTCACAAGTCTTTTGAGGCTTAAGCGCTCAATTAGCTTTGAGCATAACTCACAACTCATAAGGCTGGTAAAATGGATCCCAAAATAAAAGCCGTCGCGGAAGAAGCTGCGCAGAAAACGATTAGAGAGACTTTTAAATTGCTCGGTGTTGATACGGAGTGCGTTGAAAGCGTCAATGAGTTTCGCGCAGATCTTATTTTTGCAAGAGAGCTGCGGCGGACAAAGGAAACAGCGGCCGCCCGTATTTTTTATGTTGTGATTGGTGTTGTAACGCTCGCGTGTTTGGCGGCCGTTGCAAAGGGTTTTGGTTTTGGAATGAAGGACTGAGTATGACTTTTTTAGATAAAGACTGGCGGTTTATAACGATTGGAAGTTACACAGCTTGGGCATTTTATGCCTTGGCTTTATTGACGCTCGCGCCGGATATCATTTACGGCGTCTTAAAAGTAGACACAAATCCGCGCGTGTGGACGTGTCTGCAGCTCATTGTCTGTATTGCTGGTTTTCTCGGGCGTCTGATATTGCAGCCAAAAGAAAACCGCTTTCGCCGGCGCGCAATCATTGCGGCCGTGCTGGTTGTTTTGGCCTTTGTCTCTGTGCCCGCTCTGGCTGAGAGTGAGCCGCCTGGGCGCGCTATCTCGCAAAGTGATTATCACACCTATAAGCGCGAAGCATTTGACGCTGCGGCGTTTAAATTGATTGCGCGCTGGGAAGGTAAACGCAATGAAAGCTATCAAGATATCGTTGGTGTTTGGACAATTTGCTATGGTCATACGGCCACGGCGGCACCTTATCAGTATAAAACAGACGCAGAATGCGCGGCGCTCCTGGTTCTTGAAATTCGGGAATATCGTTCTGGCTTATACGCGCATTTTAAAACAGACACAAAGCGCCTGCGTTTGCCTGTGCATCGTGACGCGGCCTTTACCTCGCTGGCATATAATGTTGGCATTAAAGGCGCAGGCCGCTCAACGGCCGTAAGGCGTCTAAACGCCGGCAAGATTGCGCCTGCGTGCGAGGCGTTGACGTGGTGGAATAAAGCGGGCGGCCGTGTCGTGCGCGGTCTTGTGAGGCGGCGTAGCGCAGAGCGTGAGTATTGTTTGCGGGGGCTCGCTTGATGGCTTGGGGCAAGTTTATTGTTCCAGCATTAACAAAGATGGCGGGCGGCTCTGTATTGGGCCTCCTGTTTGCGTCTAGCGGTATCTCATTTGCTGGCGGCGTCGGTATTACCTATTACAAAATGCACAAGGCTAAGGTCCAGGCGGCGACTAACGCCGAAGTGCTGCGCCTTACGGGCGAGCTGGCGGGCGAAAAAGCTGGGCGCGCCGCTGAAAAGCAAAACCTAAAAGAAGCAAAGACGCGCATTACAGATCTTGAAGCCGAGGTAAAGCCGCAAGCTGTTAAAATTGTAACCCGTACCAACACTGTCACGAAAGAAGTACAAGCCGATGAAAGTCCAGTTTTTGAAATGCGTCTGCCTGCCCATCATATCGCTCGCCGCAACTGCTTGCGCGTCAACGGCCCCGCCGCCGCCTGTAGTCAAGATAGTGAAAGAAAAAGTTTACCTATCGCCGCGGCTGGTGACGGAGAAAGTGGAGAGCTTGCCGGAGATCCTGACGGCGGCCGATGGGACAGCGGATATCCGCAGTAGCGAGATTGCGGCGGTTCAAACTGACGCGGCCTATTTGCAGTGCGCCCGTGATTATAACTTAGTGCAAGATCTAATCTCGCCTTATGTGGTTATCGTGCGGCCCGAGCCGCCTGTTGTCCCTGCCCCTGCCCCGCCTGCTAAGCATCCGGCTTGGCAGTTTTGGCGCTGACGTTATGATCGAGAGACGTCAGCATTGACGGCGTCGGACGAGTCCGCCGCCGTCATTTTGTGCGACGCAGCAATTGACTGCAATGTGCGACAAGTGACATTAATATTTTCTAACCCATTGAAAACATTGGAATGATATAGGATTGAAAATCCGTGTGTCCCTGGTTCAAATCCAGGTTCGGGCACCATAAAACCCCGCAAAAACAATGACTTAATGAGTGGTCTAAATTCTTTGTGCGACGGTGTGCGACGAAACTCGTCGCACAGTACATATTTTGTTCTGCCAAAAACGGTAAAAGCCCCGCCAATTGGCGAGGCTTTGTGATGCTGCAGTGACGCCGATAGTGTTGGCGCGCGAGTCTTAAATCAAAGGTATTGATGTTTGCGGAAATTTTATGTATTAAAATAAAACAGGGAGAGGTTACTAGATTAGCTGTCTGGTTGTGCCGTTATTTTGTTTCTAGGGCAAATAGCATGTAGCTCATTTAGGCTTTAAGAGCGCTCCCGCTCATATTTAGTACCCCATTTGTTTCATAAGTTTCTTGCCGGCACGGTCTGCAAATTCGCCGTCGATTTGCATATAGTGTTCAATCACCTTTTTAAGACTGTCTAGGCTAGAGTGCGCGCTGAATGCAAGTATCTCTAAGAGGCTTGCGCCGCCTCGCGCGAGCTGCGTTAAGGCGGTGTCGCGGTAATCCTGCGCGTGCAAGGTGGCGACGCTCGGCTCTATCTCTGCGGCCAAGCTGCGCACCTTTGAGAAATTAGTCGAGAATGTTGAGCTCCCTGTTTTGCTTGTGGCGTAGGGCTTGCCATATGTATCAGTTAGCAGCACACGGCCGCGGCCTCGCCAATCATTTGCGAGCTGCCGCATTCTTATTTCTGCCAGGCGTTTTTGCAGCGGCGGCAATATGGGTATGTCGACGGTGATATTATGTTTCTTGCCTGTTTTACTTGGGCTGTATGTAAGCCTTGGGCCTTCGCTGCGCCGCCGGCTCTCTGGGTCTTGGGTGTGGTTATGCGTGTAGCACCAATCCCAATTGGCAAGTAGCGCGTCTGTTGGGCGCATGGCGGTCCATATCATAAGGGTGAGCATATCTGCGACCGAGTGCATGGCGTGAGTTGGCTGCGCGGGATAGCTGCGGCCATTGCCGCTATCTTTGCGAAAGGGGCCGCTCCGGCCGAGCTCTTTATAAATTGAGTAAGGATCATCTGCGGCGCGCATAAGGGCGGCTTGCTCGGCGGGTGTGGCGATGCGGATCCGCGGCGCGGGCTTTGGTAGTCCCAGCTTAAAGTCGATATCAGGTATAAAGGGTTTCCAGCGGCGCGACTTTTTGCGGCCCCAGCCAAAGGCGATGCGCATAACGGCCACTTGCCTATGTGCGGCGTGTTGTTTCCCGTGTGCGCAGATAGATTTATACATTTCATAAACGTCAAGGCTGTCGATATCAGCCGGCGCTCGCGTGCCAAAATAGTTAGCAACATGGTGCAAGCGGTTGCGATAATCTCTTTGCGTCGCGCTCGAGCAATCGTCTAAAAATTCAGGGCTACGCAGATAGTCATTAAATAGTGATCTGACTGTGAGGGCGCTTGCCGTGCGCGCGGCGCTGCGGTGTTTAGGTTTTCGCGCGGCGGCTGTGACGTCCAGGGGCTCGGCCGCGCGGGACTGCGCCTCAATGACTTTTAAAACCTCGTCCATAATATCAAGGCAATCCTCAATACTGGCATAGTGTCCAGGCTTTGTGATGGGTAGAGCGGATTTAAAGCCGCGCGCGGCCCATTCTTTTGTGCTGTAAGGATCCCCGCCAGTGCAAATATTAAAGCGGCCATATCCCATTTTGCGCAGTTTAGGGCTGGGCGAGAAGCGGCCAAAGACTGTGCCGTCCGCCGCGCGTTTAAACTGTAAATAGCTTTTTTTGGGTAGCATGGCCGTTATCCTCTGACCTCGCCTAGGGTGATTCTGTCTAGCCTGTGTAGGCCGTCACCGTTTTCATTGGCGGCAAGTGTCATGCCGCCCTCCCCTGGCACGCTGCGCAATGTCATGAATTGCAGCACAGCGCGGCGCAGCCAGCGGCGGCGCGGGCCGTTGCGCCCGTCTGATAGATTGCCGATATAAGGCGGAGGAAAGCCCTCATTTATTAAAGTGGGTAAATCATTTGAAAAGCGCCGCGCTGACATACCGAAAAGGCGTGCCGTTTCAGCTTGTGATAATGTCAGCGCGCCGCTCATGGCGAGGCTCAGGCGCGCGCTGTTGCGGCTTCAATCGCGGTTGTCACGTTTAGCACGCTCTCGAGTTGCGGCTTGGTAAAGTGTGATAGTTGCCGCATGAGTTTCGCGCCTGGCACGCTTAGAGAAAGCGTGCGTGCGGGGTCGCTATATTCAGGCGCTCCGGTGCTGGCTGGGTCAAGCCCGTCGAAAAAATAGGCGGGTTTTACGCCAAGTATTTGCGAGCAATTGAAAAGGCGGGACGCGCCAAGGCGGTTTTGGCCGCGCTCATATTTTTGGACTTGCTGAAAAGTAACGCCGAGCTTGTCGCCAAGCGCTGTCTGGCTCATTCCAAGCACAAGGCGTCTTTGGCGTAGCTTTGTTCCGACAAAGCTATCAACGTCTGTGCTGCCGCGTGGGTCTTTTTGTGTTTTATCTGTCATAATCATATCCGGTTTTGTTGAGGTTAAGCCGCGAAGCGGTTGATGGCTGCGCGTATTTCTGCGGCGCGATCTGCTTTTAAGTTTGACAGCCGTTTCTCTGCAGCCGCAATTGCCGCGGCCCAATCACGATCAATTTGATTGGCGGCGGCCATTTGTTTATTATTAAGTTTAGCGTCAGTTAAAGTCTGCATATCCGTGTCCTTTTATTAAAAGACAGGACGGCCTTAAGGGGCTAATTAAGAAGCCGTCCTGTGTCTGCAGGCGGCTCTGATGTGGATGAGTTACGCCTTAAGACAACCTCGGGTTATTGCGTGTTGCAATAATAGTCAACAACATTTTGCATTTATTTAATTCATTTCACGTGAAAGATATTAAATAAAAATGATGTTCATAGTTTGGCGCTTGGATTGAGCCTTATCATTTGAGTAACGGTGGCAATGATTTTCACGCGCGCATAATCGCACATTATGGGTTGGCGATATAAAGGTTTTTGAGATCCAGAAAGTAAGTATGGCGGCTGAAAAATCCGAAAAACTGTGTCCGATGTTCCGTTAGCGTATAGCTCAGCGCAAACTATGTCTCCGGCTTTAGCGTTTTGGCTCATATCAGTGATAAGAATATCGCCCTTTATATAGCCTTGATCTTCTAAAACGTCTGACTGTAATGTCCAGGCGTTCCGATTTGGGTTATCTCCAACGGCCATTTCTACTAATGAGAGTGTGTTATTTCCTGTATTATCGCAGTTTACAGAGGGTCTGTATTCTTGCGCTTCTGTTTCGCTGAATTTATGGCTGCGCATATCTTCTTCAAGAAACTCAAGCGGCAATATATCTATCGGCCGCACGCCAAGGGCGCGCGCAAAGACCGGAAGGTGATGCGATTTGAGCTCCATCTTATCAGTCTCAAGCCGCCAGATAGCATTTTGAGAGTTGCCGGTTAGCTCGCCAAGCTGGACTTGTGTTAAGTCGCGCTTCTTGCGCCAGTATTCGATACGATGTTTAGCCATAAAAAAGCTTTTAGAGGGCGTCAAAACTTATATCACTTTCATAAAACAAGAATAATAATGAATTTTGTTGTTGCAATTTAATGCAAATCACACTTTTTAAGGTAGCCGTCAAGGAAAGAGAACGGCTATGGACTTAAAGAATATTGAAACCCCGCTTGCAAAATGGGCTGTCAAACAGAAATTAACCCCTACGGATTTAGCGGCGAAATTAGGCGTTAGTTATTCAACTATATTAAATTGGACGCGTGAGTTTACGTCTGAGCGTTATGTTCAGCCGCCGCTCCCGATGCAGCGCGAAATATTTTTGCTTACCAAAGGTGAGGTTAAACCAAATGACCTTGTCCCGCTGCCTGCCTGGCAGGCTGAGCTCGAGCGCGGCTCTATGGCGGCCGAGGGTGCGGAGGCCGCGCAATGACGTGTATCTGCAGCTTGCCTTGCCCTATACATGGTCCTTGCGCCGAATATGTTAGGCCTAATAGCTCGCCAACGGTCGCGCGGCTTCATTCTTTTTATAACGATCTAGTGCCCGACGGTGATCTTGGTCAGATGGCGCTCGAGGCTGGCGGTCTTGAAGACGGCGGCGCGCTGACAGAGCAAGGTTTTGCCGTGGCTTATCATCTTTTTGATGTTGAGGGCGTGAGGGTTGGCCTGTGAGCGGCGTGAGCTTAGTTGTGCGCGGCCCTATAACTGCGCTGTGCGCGCTGGGCCTAGGGCGTGCTATCTCTGAGCAACATGCGGCCGAGCTGCGCTCTCTTGGATATCTTAACGCGCAAGGCGCGCTGACTGAGGACGGAGTTGAGATATCGCAGCGCCTCGCGGCGGCGGAGCGAAAGGCCTCGCAAACTCGCGATGTTCCCGCGTCCACGCGGCCGCGCGCGCCGTCTGTCACCAATTTTAAAACCAAACTTCGCCGGAAGACCGCAACGCCTAGTCAGGCGGCGCGGCTTCCTTATAAGGATAATTAATATGGCGCGTTCAAGTAATGTGACACTCTCAAATAGTGAATATAAAAATTTATTGCAGCGCGGCGGCCCTGAATTGGTGGCGGAGCTGCTCGAGAAACGCGCCTCTAAAAAGGGCACGGCTGTTAAAGACCGTGTGTTATTTCAGGCGGCCGCGGCGTTAGTTTTGAGGTCGGTTGATTCAGGTGACGTCAATATCCAGATTGATGCGACGGCGAATGCTGTTGAGGCCGTAGAGTTGCTGAGCTAATGGCGACGCCGCTTAAACCTATTCCTATGTCTCATATTGCGTATTGCGCCGGCATAGCTAGTGACGTGCAAGGCTCGCGCTTTGTGTTTTGTGTCCCTGATTTGCGCAAGGGCATACCGCGCGCGCTATCGGATGGCCAGAGGATGACCTGCTATCTCTTGGTAACGGTCGTTATGGTTAGCCAGGCACGCGTCGCAAAGGCCTTTAATGTAGATCCTCGCCAAATTGGAGCGGCTATAAAAGAAATAGTTGATGTGCGCGAGGCTTGGCCTGAGATTGATCACTCTATTGATGTTGCGGCGCAATCTATCATGCAGACTTTGGGTGCGGCTGTATAGTGGCGCTCATTACTTATGATAAAGAGGCTATTGTTACGAGCCTTAAAAGCCGCGCGCTCGAGCTCGCGTCTGATTTGTGCCCGCCGCCGGCGTTTCGCCAGGGCAATTATTATTTCCCGATTAATCCGACGCGGCCCGATCGTCACCCTGGCAGTTTTTACATTATGGTCGGCGGTCCCAAGGTTGGCGGTTGGTGCGAAATGAGCGGTGATTATACAGGTAATATCTTGCAGCTGATTGCTTATATAAAAGGGTTTTCTCTGCCGCGTGAATTTTCAAAGGTGTTAAAATGGGCGAATGATTGGCTTGCAGCTGATCATATTATTCCTGCTGATTTGCCTACGCGCACTGACGCGCCGCGCTCTCCGGAAAGCCGCCGCAAGACGGCGCTAGGGTTATGGCTGCGCGGGCAAAAGAGCCTTTTGGGCACGCCTGCCGAGACTTATTTGCTCGAGCACCGCGGCCTTGATATTCGGCAATTAAAAAAAGAGCCTGGCGCGCTGCGGTTTGATCCAAAGGGCCGCTTTTATATTGGGCGCGATTACACAGAACACCCTATGATTTGCGCCTTGATGATTGGCGGTGACTTAAAGCCAAAAGCTATACACCGCACATTCTTAAATGATAGCGGCGACGGTAAGCTAGACACTGTCAGCAATCCTAAGAAAATGCTCGGCGGTTTCGCGGGCGGGTTTGTGCCTGTCTCGCGCGGTCATAGCGGCTTGCCCATACGCGAGGCAACTGAGGCCGGCATATGGGACACGCTTGCGATTTGTGAGGGGTTAGAGGATGCGCTGTCTGTTGCTTTGTCCTGTCCAGATTGGCGCGTGGTTTATGTCGGCACGCTCGGCAATATCGGCAATATGCCGTGGCTAGATCTATTTGAGGAAGTTTTTATCTGCGCGCAGAATGATGAAAACGAGACGGCGCGTAATCAGCTCGCCTCGTCATTTTTAAAACTAAAAGGCCAAGCGCGCGGCCGAAAGCTAGAAATGAAATATCCGCCGGAAGGTGTGAAAGATTGGAATGATTGGCTCCGTGACTTAATGGCTGCAGAAAAGGCGGTGTCATAATGGCGCGCCCTCCAAATAATAACCGCGGCCCTTATGGGCCTGATCCTGATGATGGCAGTCAAGAAAATAGAGCTATGGACGCCGCGATGCGCTCGGCCGCGCAAAACATAATAGGTAAGGCGCTGGGCGGCCCTTCCGGCGCGTCTAAGAATGATCCGCCAGAGGTTCCAATATGGCCTGTGCCAGGACAGCCAAATGCAGATGGCGTTGAGCCTGGTAAATGGCTTCCTGATCCTCATACGGGCCTGCCCGATGGCTGCCCTGTAATTCCTATGGGATATGATGACGATTTGTTTTATTTCTTTACGGCACGCGGCACGCTGTCCGCTATTAGCGGCCGTAATAATGGCAAGGGCGTTGTTCAAGCGCTATTTGCGGGGCACCGTGATTTTCTGCCTTGGGCTTTCCCGCCAATTGGTAATCGTAAGAATTTAAAAAATTGGGACGCGGCCGAGGCTTTTGCTGTGTTGATTGATGCGGCTGAAAGCAAGGGGCCGTTTGTCCCAATGGATCAAATACGCGGCGCGGGTGCATGGCTTGATGTCTTTGGCCGCATTATCTGGCACGGCGGCGATCGTCTGTTTACAGAGGATGACGCTATTCCGACGGGCGAGCATGGTAATTATCTTTACCCTAAGCGTCCTAGATTGCCCAAGCCCTCGCAAAATCAAATTGCGCAATCCCCCAGCGGCGGCGGCGCAAAGCTGCTTAAAACATTTGAAACGTGGAATTGGGCCGATAGTTATTCGCCGGCTATTTGCCTGGGCTGGATAGGGCAAGCGATGATCGGCGGCGCGCTGCGTCACCGTGCGCATTTGCTTGTCAGCGGCAAGACGGGCTCGGGTAAATCGACTTTTCAGGGTGTGATTAAGGGTGTGATGGGCTCTGCTTTGCTATCCACCTCTGACACGACGGCGGCCGGTATTTATCAGCTTGTGCGTTACGATACTATCCCTGTCGCAATTGATGAATTTGAGGCGAGTTCTGATGACCGGCGCAATCAAGCTGTTATTGAGCTGGCCCGCGCGGCCACATTAGGATCAACGCTTAACCGCGGCGGCGATAAGGGCGGCGGTGTGTCTTATAAAATTCGCAGCGCATTTTTATTGACGGGAATTGCGCCGCCAGGCTTTGGGCCGCAAGATGAGCGCCGTTTTTCAAGATTACAGCTAAAGCCGCTCGATAAAAATAGCGGCGTCATGCCAGAGCAAGATTTATCAGTGCTGGCCGGTTGGGGCCGCGAGATTTTGCGGCGCATGATAGATAATTTCCCGCGCTTTAACGGCGCGTCTGAGGTGTTTCGTGAGGCCTTTCTAAAGCGCACCTCAATGGAGCCTGGCAACGCCGATCATTATGCAACGATCATGGCGAGTTATCACATAATGATGTTTGACCGAGATCCGAGCGCGCAGGATATTGATGAATGGGTCCAGGTATTAGGCGATAAATTTGACGCGCAAGCGGGCGGCCGCACGGATAACTGGCAGGACTGCCTCGCGCATGTGCTCGATGCGCCGGTCGATATGTGGCGTACTGAGAGCGCTGTCTCTATCCGGATATTATTGTTTGCCTGTTTCGGTGAGCAATCTGATGATTATAATATGTCTGTTAAGGGCGTGCGCAAAAAGCTTGCTGAGCTTGGCTGCGGGATTGTTGGGCCTAAAAGCGGCGCTGTCACGCTTGAAAATGGCTGGCTGTTTATTCCAAATCGTCACCCTGGTTTATCACAGCTGTTTCGCGGGACCGATTGGGCGACGTCCTCAACACAGACGGGCAAATGGCATTATCTTTTAGAACAAGCTCCAGCGTCGATATTAGAGGCCAATAAATCCGCGAAAATTAGCCAGGCGCCGCGCTATGGTCATAAGATAAAGCTCTCTGCTTTGTTTGATCCCGCTGAAATGCCGCCCCCGCAAGCGACGTGGCTGAATAATGATTCAGGCGGCGCCGCCGACGACGGCGAAGGAATCCCGTTCTAATGGCGGCCCCTGAAAAATCAGCCTTGCCAGACGCCGTGCGGATCGTTGTTGAGATCTTCGTTGCGTGCGATGCGACGGGGCTTAAGGGCCGTATTAATCAAGTGCTCGATCGTGTGCCTGATATGACGGCCGCAACTGATGTCGGATTTTATGCGATCAAGGCGCGGCTGCTGGGTTTAAAAGAGCCGCGTCTTATGAGCCGTGCTGAGAAAGACGCCTTTATTATTGAAATGAAATGGACAGAAGCGGCGCGGATTTACCGTGACAAGGATATCGCGCGGGCGCGCGCAATGCGGGAGGATGCGTGATGGGTCATACTGATAATATAGATAGGTTTAAAATTGGAGATATGCCTTTCCCTGAGCTTTTTGAGAAAGTTCTTGATGAACCTGAATTTTATGAAGGGAAAAAATATTATATCGGCGTTGATTTTAAAGGTTGTGCCTGGCTCTTAACGCGCCGACTTACGCAGATATGGGGCGGCGGCGTGGCAGTTCGCGCGTATAAATGGAAGATTGTTTTTGGGCCTGTCGCGCGCAATGAGCAAATGCGCGATCCGTCGATTGATCAATTTATATATATCGCGTCGCCCTATGCGACACACATGACAAGTAAGTATAAATGAGAAAATTTATAAAATATATTGTCGGATTTTCAGCGCTGTTTATGGCGCTTTGGGCGTTAATCACATGCGTTGTGACCGGCTGGTCTATGATGTGGAATTTTCCCCTTAAACCCCATCCTATCGTGTTAATTTTGAATTTTTGTAGCTTTAATTCGCTTGTTGCGGCGTGCCTGGTCCTCGATGAGGTGTTAAAATGAGCCGCACTCATGAGCTTGACTGTTGGCCTGATTTTTTCTGGCCTATCGTTAGAGGCGAGAAAAATTTTGAATACCGGCTTGATGACCGCGGCTTTGCGGTCGGGGATTGTCTTAAGCTGCATTGCTTGTCGGATAATCAGCAAGGCGCGGTGCGCTCCGGCGAAAGCATTACCCGCAATATTTCGTTTAAACTTGCAGGGGGGAGATTTGGCGTCGCTCCTGGCTACTGCGTTTTATCACTGACGCCAAAACGGAGGCCTTTTAATGGCAGGTTCAGTCAATAAAGTGATCCTTATCGGCAATGTCGGTAAGGATCCAGAAATTCGCAGTTTCAACACTGGCGGCAAGGTTGCTAATTTTAGCCTGGCGACGTCTGAGAGCTGGAAAGATAAAACAACCGGCGAGAAAAAAGAAAAGACCGATTGGCACAATATCGCGGTCTTTAATGAGGGGCTTGTCGGTATCATTGAGAGATATGTTCACAAGGGCAGTAAGATCTATATCGAGGGACAGCTCAAGACGCGCAAATGGCAAGACCGCGACGGTAATGATAAATACACAACTGAGGTTGTGCTGTCTGGATTTAACGGCAGTCTGACTTTGCTCAATAGCAAAGGGGATAGCAATCGCCCGCCGGCGGCTGAGAGCGAGCATGAATATGGCCGCGAAAGCAAAGCCAAGTCAGAAGACCCCGACCCCGCCCAAAAATTCGATTTAGACGATGAGATCCCCTTTTGATTTGCAAATCAAA
>JALZUV010000097.1 GCA_023301245.1 Rickettsiales bacterium | reverse complement strand
CACTTCGTCGATAATTTTCTCTGGGCCTTTAGCCAGCAAACTCTTTGTGCCATTCCAGTCGCCGCGCGCCTTTGCACCCTCTAAACCCCAATCATGGAATCCATAGAGATTGGTGAAAATTCTATCCTGATCAGCTAACATTATTTCTTACCCTTTTTTGCGGCGGGTTTCTTTTTAGGAGCAGTTTTTTTTGCGACCGCTTTTTTCGCTGGAGTCTTTGTAGGCTTTTCAGCTTTTAGCAATAAGGTGGTTGCACCCGTTTCAGGCTCCGAACTAACACGACCCGTTTGAGAACCAAAGGCGGGCAACTTGCCATCTATCATTTGCTTCACAAGAGTTTGCGCCAGATGTGGCGTTAAATCTTCGTAATAGCCATCTTTTTTCGGCGTAGTCACTTCCATCATCGGAGCATTCACGCAGGCACCCAAACACTCCACTTCGGCAAGCGTAAATTTGCCATCAGGCGTGGTTTCACCCACCTTAATACCAAGCTGACTTTCGAGCGCCGTAATAATAGCCTCCGCACCGCGCAAAGCACAAGGAGTCGTACCGCACACTTGAACGTGATATTGCCCAATAGGCTGCAAATTATACATGCTGTAGAAAGTTGCGACTTCCTTCACCTTCATAGGCGCCATGCCGAGAACACTGGCCACGTAATCCATCGCGGCTTGCGGCAACCAGCCGTCATGCTGCTGTTGCGCTAACGTTAGCAATGGCATTACCGCCGATTGCTCGCGCCCCGCAGGATAACGCGAAATAACTTTGCGCGCTTTTTCTTTATTCTTTGCCGTAAATAAGAAAGAATCAGGTTGCGTAAATTCGATTGGTTTAATGCCGATTGCCATTATCTATCAATCTCCCCAAATACAACATCCATGGTGCCAATAATGGTCACCGCATCAGCCAACATGTGACCTTTACTCATAAATTCCATCGCTTGTAAATGTGCAAACCCAGGGGCGCGAATTTTACAACGGTACGGACGGTTTGAACCATCCGAAATTAGATAAACACCAAACTCACCTTTAGGCGCTTCGCAGGCCGCATATACTTCACCTGCCGGCACTTCCATCCCTTCGGAATAAAGCTTAAAGTGATTGATAATCGCTTCCATCGAATGTTTCATCAACCCACGCTTTGGTGGAACCACTGCAGGGTTATCAGCCATTACTTCGCCGCTTGGCAACTTGCCAATCGCTTGGCGAATAATGGATACAGACTGGCGCATTTCTTCCATACGCACTAAATATCTATCCCAGCAATCGCCATTAGTGCCGACAGGAATATCAAATTCAAAATGGTCGTAACATTCGTATGGTTGGCTTTTGCGTAAATCCCATGCAACGCCTGAGCCACGCAACATTGCGCCCGTAAAGCCCCAAGCCTGCGCTTCATCGGCCGTTACCACACCAATATCAACCGTGCGCTGTTTCCAGATACGGTTTTCGGTTAGCAGATCATCTACATCGTTCAGCACTTTCAAGAAGCCTGTACAAAATTCCAGAATATCATCTTCCATGCCCGCAGGCATATCCTGATGCACACCACCAGGGCGAAGCCATGCAGAATGGAAACGCGCACCTGATACTCGTTCATAAAAACCGAGCATTTTCTCGCGCTCTTCAAACAGCCATAAAAGCGGCGTCATTGCACCCACATCAAGCGCTTGCGTGGTGATGTTTAGCGTATGGTTTAGCAGGCGCGTAATTTCCGCAAATATCACACGAAGATATTGCCCACGCAAAGGCACAGTAATGCCTAGCAATTTTTCAATCGCCATGCAGTAGCTATGCTCCATCGCCATCGGCGATACATAGTCGAGGCGGTCAAAATACGGCAAAGCTTGCAGGTAAGTTTTATGCTCAATCAGCTTTTCAGTACCGCGATGCAGCAAACCAATATGCGGATCAGCGCGCTCTACAACTTCGCCATCCATTTCCAGCACCATACGCAGCACACCATGCGCCGCCGGATGCTGAGGCCCAAAATTGAGCGTCATGTTTTTTAGTTCAACAGGTTTTTGTAAAGTATCAGCCACTATGCTTTTTTCTCCGCCTTTTCATCACCTGGAAGAACATAGCCTTTCGGCCCTTCCCACGGAGATGGATAATCGAATGAACGGAATTCTTGCTGTAATTTCACGGGCTCATACACCACACGCTTCTGATCAGCGTCATAGCGCATTTCGACATAACCCGTTAGCGGGAAATCCTTACGTAGCGGATGACCATCAAAACCATAATCGGTTAGTAGGCGGCGTAAATCAGGGTTACCTGAGAAATACACACCATACATATCCCACGTTTCGCGCTCAAACCAACCAGCAGCAGGATAAAGCGTGATAGCACTTGGCACTGGCGTATTTTCATCCGTGCGAAGCTTTACGCGGATACGCTGATTATTAGCCGTTGATAGCAAATGATAGACCACCTCAAAACGCTGTTCGCGCTCAGGGTAATCAACCCCACAAAGATCAATCAGCTGATGAAACAAGCATTTCGGGCTATCGTGCAAATAGGTTAGCAAACTAATGATATTTTCACCATTAGTCGTCAAAGTTAGCTCACCAAACTTCACCGACCAATCGAGCACAGCCTTACCTTGATTAACGGCAATTTGCTCGCCTAACTCACTTAAAGTTAACAGCACTTTCATCGCGCGAACACTTTCTCACGCTTGATTTTCTTTTGTAGCTGTAAAATTCCATACATCAGCGCTTCGGCTGTCGGAGGACAACCCGGCACATATACATCAACAGGCACAATACGGTCACAACCACGCACAACACTATAACTATAGTGATAATAACCACCGCCATTGGCGCATGAACCCATCGAGATAACCCAACGCGGCTCGGCCATTTGGTCGTAAACTTTGCGCAACGCTGGTGCCATTTTATTGCAGAGCGTACCGGCCACAATCATCACATCAGATTGACGAGGAGACGGGCGGAACACTAGGCCCATTCTATCCATATCATAGCGGGCAGCTGCAGCTTGCATCATCTCAACTGCGCAACAAGCCAGACCAAAAGTCATCGGCCAAAGCGAGCCTGTACGTGCCCAATTAACCAGATTATCCATATTGGCGACGACAAAACCCTTGTCGTTAAATTCCTCTTGAACGCCTTTAAGCACCAACTCTTGATACTC
>JALZUV010000096.1 GCA_023301245.1 Rickettsiales bacterium | reverse complement strand
CTCAATCATTCGGATGCGATAGAAGCCCTTGAGAGCTACATTAGAAACACTGATAAAGGCCATCCAGCGCTAGACCATTTAGTGCTAAATGCTGAGAGCTTTCTGCTAGCACTCAAAATGATAGATGGGCGCGGCACTAGCACGGTAACGGAAATTTCTAGCGAATTATATGGCCTACCCAGCGACATTATGCCCGGCTATAATAACAAGCTAACTATTTTGGATGCAGCACGATATTTCCTCGATACTGCAGGTAGTTTCGCCAGCGAACGCGGCTATCAAGCGCCTGAAGAAATGTCAGACACCGACCTTTCTCAGTTTATGAATGATAGCATTTCCAAAGCAAAAATGCATAAGCATATTAAAGTGATTATCGACGATAAGTTAGTGTCAAAAGTATCGGTCACAAGCTCGGTTGTGCGTATCAGAAAAGGCGCAAATTTCACCGTCTATGAAGCAGACCAGCTGCTTTATCATGAGGTAATGACGCATGCGCTAACCTCGGTTAATGGTAAGGCGCAACCGCTGCTTTCTACCATGCAATATACCGCACCACGCATTACCCGCACACAAGAAGGCCTCGCTCAATTTTCAGAATTAATTTCAGGCTCTATCCATATAGATAGACTCACCCGCGTGGCCTTACGCATCATCGCGATTGATATGGCGCTAGGCGGCGCTGACTTTTTGGAGCTGTTTAAATTCTTTGTCAATAGCGGCCAAAACAATGAAGAAGCCTACCTTTCTGCCATGCGGATTTTACGTGGTGGCACGCCAGAAGGCGGCATTGTGTTCCTCAAAGATAATGTGTATCTGCAAGGCATGCTGGAGGTGCAAACCTTCTTTATGGAAGCGCTGAAAAATAACAACCTTCACGCATTGGAAGTTTTATTTAGCGGTAAAATGGCTATTTCAGATATGGATAGGATGCTGTTTTTGGATCAACAAGGTTTTTTGAAAAAGCCGAAATTTATCCCTAGCTGGTATAAGAATATTCACACGCTAGTCGCGCGCCTTGCCTTCACTCAATTTGCCTCAAACTTAAAGCAGAAATAGGAATATAATATGTGTAGATGGATTGCCTATATTGGAGACTCTATTTTTATGGATGAGCTGGTAACACGCCCTGCCCACTCGCTGGTAGAGCAAAGCCTAAATGCCCAATTCAACCTCAAAGAAGATGGCAGTATTTGGGCGACCAATGGCGATGGTTTTGGCGTTGGCTGGTACAATAAGAAAGGCGAACCAGGTTTATTTAAAGACGCCATGCCCGCATGGAATGATGAGAACTTGCATGAAATTTGCGCGCAAACTAAGGCGCATATTTTCTTGTCGCATATTCGCGCTAGCACCAACGGTTCGGTGCAACGCAGTAACTCTCACCCGTTTAAACATAAAGATTGGCTATTTCAGCATAATGGAGACGTGCATCATTTTGCGGCCATTAAGCGTGAAGTTCAATTTGCCATCGCGCCAGAACTTTTCACGCAGATGCAAGGCACAACCGATAGCGAGACCTGCTTTTACCTAGCACTAACTTATGGTCTTGAGTCCAACCCCAAAGCCGCTTTTGAAAAAATGATTACGACACTAGAAACCGCACAAGCAAATGCGGGAGTTGAGGTAGGCATCAACCTTTCCTGCGCTTTTAGTGACGGCAATAAACTCTACACCATACGTTACGGGTCTGGTGACGAGCCTGTGCGTAGCCAATATTATGCAACCGACATGTCGTGCGTGGAAGAATTAGGCGCAGCCTGCCGTGCGCTGCCACAAGGCGGGGTGATTGTCGTTTCCGAGCCGCTAGATAGAGTCAGCGACAAATGGATAGAAGTGCCAACCAGCAGTTTTGTTGAAATAGAAAACGGCAATGTTTCAGTACAGCCCCTAAGTTTTTAACCAATAACGGATAAATCATGAGCACAATACGCAGCAAAATTTACACATTATTCAACCCGCAAGATACGGATAGTCGAGCCTCTAATGCAGTGAATATTTTTATTATCGTGCTGATTTTTGTCAATGTAATCATGGCATCGCTTGAGACGGTTGAATCGTTGCGCCTTGCTTATGGTACGTTATTTTCTATCATCGAGGCAATATCGGTGGCACTCTTTACCATAGAATTTGCATTGCGCACATGGAGTGCGCCTGAAGATCCGAAACATCGTTCTCGTCTGCATTTTGTCTTTAAAGCCGATTCGATTATCGACCTGTTGGCGGTTTCTCCATTTTACCTAAGCTTTCTATTTGGCATCGATTTGCGGGCGCTCATTGCGCTGCGCTTGCTACGTTTGCTAAAACTTGTTCGCTACTTTGAGCCTCTCGCTATTTTAGGCGCAGTAATGAAAGCCGAATTTAGAGCCTTCATGGCCGCCATGTTTGTACTGATGATTTTGGTATTTATTGCCGCCACGGGCATTTACTTTTTTGAACGCGAGGCACAACCTGATAACTTTGGCAGCATTCCCCAGTCTATGTGGTGGGCAATCGTAACGCTTACCACCTTGGGCTATGGCGATATTGTGCCGCTTACTGTTGCAGGGCGTATTTTTGCGGCAATCGTAACTATCTTATCTATCGGCACAGTTGCATTGCCCGCAGGCATGTTAGCCTCGCGTTTTTCAGAAGAATTGCGCAGCCGTAAAACAGCCTTCGAACAAGACATCATGAACCGATTAGCCAAGGGCAGCTTATCGGAACGTGACATTCAAAAACTGATAGAACAAAAAGAAAAACTCTGCTTAAGTGACGATGATATGAAACGCTTAATTGAGCATTCGCAAAATAGCCAAGGCCAATGCCCCGCTTGCGGCAGAGGGGAACATAATGTCGAATAGTCACCT
>JALZUV010000095.1 GCA_023301245.1 Rickettsiales bacterium | reverse complement strand
GTGGCGACACCAACTAATGGTTGATCAATTTCCTTTTTACCCAACCCCATTGCATAGAGATAGCTACGGTGCGGCGCGCGTTCTGGCCCAGTCGTCACATGACGACTCACTAAACGTGATTTACCAAATATTTTTGTCATGATTTTACCCTTAGTAAGGCTGGAACTGTGCCATATTTTGGTTAGATTTTCCAGAAGATTGATAATAACCAAGTGTTTGCATCATCGGCTGGTCTTGACGTGCCACCGCAATCGCCATGGGTGTGACGCCGCTCATGTCATTCACATAACTGTTAGCACCTGCGCGTAGCAGGATAGTCGCCATATCTTGACGGCCAAGAAATACCGCGCGATGAAGCGGGGTTGCACCATATCTATCTTGCTGGCTAGGCGTAGCACCTAACGCTAACACAAGCTGCAAAGTGGTGGTTGCACCTGCTTTAACTGCATGCATTGTTAAATCTTCGCCCATGGTATTGCGTACATTTAGCGGCACGCCTGTGCGAAGCAATGCACGAACGGCATCAGCATCATTCGCGCCGACAGCGCCAAATAGGTGGGCTTCAATTTCTTTCTTATAAAGTGCATGCGGCAAATGGCGATTCGCATTGCTATATTGCTTTTTATAGACTTCAGGCGGCAGGGTTTGTGTTTTGAAATTATTCGGCCAAACAACGCGCTTAGCATCGTCATCCAGCGGAATATCATCAATTGAAGCACTATCTTGAGTGTAGTTATCGCCGCTATTAATTTCTTTATCAATCAGGTCAGCTAAACTTTTTTGATCTGAAATATTTTGGTCTGATTTAGCCATTTTTGGCAAAACTGCAGGAATATTACGCTGTTGCGGCATTGGCTTAAGCGATGGCAAGGTTTCATCGGTCACCCAGCTTGGCAGCGCATCAACCAATTCTTTTTCCGCAGGTTTATTTTCTGGCAACTTAGGCGCTGCAATTTCCGTTAGATCGTCACCCTTTTTCGGAGCAGCTGCCATTTTAGGCTCTGGAACTTCGGCAGTGTCGAAATCAGGCATAATTGGCAAATCAGGTAATTCTGGTGCTTCAAACATATCTGAAAAATCTGTCGCAGCTGCAACATCAGCCGCTGCTGGCGCATCCATCGTTGGCAATTCAAGCTTAGGCGCTTCAGCAACTGCTTTAGCGGGCTCAACTTCCGTGGGTGGTTCTAATGCTGCAGGGTCGAACAAACCAAAGTCAGGCAAAGCCATTTCATCAACACCATTGGCAGCAGCAGGAGCTGCGAACATATCATCTGCTGTAACATCGGCGATGGGCGGCATTGCATCCATCTTCGGTACTTCGGCCAGAGTTTCCTCGGCTTTTTTAGCGACGGCCTTCACTTCTTCAACAGCCTTTTCTACTTTGGCAGTAGCGGGAGGCGCTTCCATACCAGGCAGTGATGGTAAGGGGGGTAATGCAGGAAAAGCCTGCGCCATAACGGCGCTGGGTAAAAACACAGCGAGAATCATCAAGGGGCGCAAGGCACTACCTATCTGAAAATGCTTATTATTTTTGTTTTTATTCTGCATTTCCTCAACATCTTAACATAGCCAGATGCATACTGACCATCAAAAATTAACATTAATTTACTTTGCTAATCGAGATTTATTCGACCAGCTTTTTTACTTCTTTTTGTACGACATGCTCAACAACAGATGGCAAGTGCTCATCCAACCACTCTTTAAGCATGGGACGCATTGCTTCAATCATCAAATCTTCAACTGTTACTCCTGTGCGTAATGTTGGAAAACTAGATTCCGATTCCACAAGTTCAGGTTTTTTGATTGTCTTTAAAATTGCAGAAGCAGCGGCGGCAGTATCCTCTGAAATCAAACTCTCTTCGCTCGCAGGGGGGGCTTTTTCAGGCTCACCCAAAACGGCATCAATATCGCTTAACACATCGTCAGCAGAGTTTTCGGCTTCAACAGATTGTTCAATATCCTCCGGTGTGATGTCTTTTACTTCCGGCTCTGGTTCTGGTTCGGGTTCTGGCTCAGATACTTCGGGCTCTGCTACCACTTCGAGCTCAACCTCTGGTTCTGGAGCTGGCTCCACCTCAGCGATAAGCCCTTCAGGCTCAACCACTTCTTCCATTATTTCTGTGAGTTCTAATATATCAGAATCGGCATCGTCTGGTTCGGCAACGGCGATTTCTTCAGGCACGTCAAGCTCAACAGGCTCATCGGCAACTTCGCTTACTTCTTCAACAGCTTCGACAGCTTCATCAGTAGCATCGTCAGATACTTCATCGCCCTCTTGCTCGTCTTCTGTAATAATACGGCGAATCGATTGAAGAATCTCCTCCATCGATTGATCTTCGCCTTCTTTTGCTTCTTCAGCCTCTGTTTCGCTCATCATAAACCTGTTTTTTATATAGTATCATAACCAATTCTTCTTAAAAGCCAATCAATTGATACTCCGTATCATCATAATAGCCATCCGCATCATAATAAGGAACATCTAACGACATTTCTTTAGCAGTTAGCTGCCCTAAAACTGCCAATACAGAATAAGCTGCGACTACCTTGTTACGCTTAGCAATAACAAGCTGCACTTGCGCGTTAAATAATTCGCGCTCTGCGTCTAGAACATCTAGCGTAGTACGTGAGCCATATTGTTGCTCTTGTCGCACACCATCCAGCGCCACTTCCGCTGCACTTACAGCAGTGTTATTTGAATCAATCGTGGAGGTTGCAGCAAGCAAATCTTCCCACGCGGAAACTGCCTGACGGCGCACTTGATTGCTGGTTTCCATTAACTGGAAGCGACGCTGCTGGTAGTTTTCTTTCGCCTGGCGCACGAGTGAATATCGCTGACCACCAGTATAAAGTGGCAAGCTCGCCGAGATTAAAATTTCATCTTGGTCAAAATCGGTATTACCAAAAGTACCCACCCCTTCTTGGCGCGCCACAGATCCCTGTAAATTAACAGATGGCAATAGCGTTCCTATGTTAGCATCTACTACATAATCTGCCGCTTCCTTTAATGCTTCAGCCTCTTTAATAACGGGGCTATGTACCATGGCTTTTTCAATAAAGCTTTCTAGCGTTTTAGGCGTCTCCGGCAAATTTTCAGGTAATGTAATACTCTCAGGCAATGCACCTACCACTTCACGGTACACGGCTTTAAAGGATTCAAGCTGACTCTTACTATTAATAACATCGGAAGAAGCTAAAGCAACACGCGCCTGAGATTGGGCAACATCAGTACGCGTGTCCTCTCCAACCTCAAAACGCTGCGAGGCAGCCTCTTCTTGTTTTTCTAACACATCACGGTTTTTAACACTTAAATCTAGCACTGCTGTGGCGCGCACTACATCCATATAAGCAGTAACCGCTTCGAGTAAAACCGCTTGTTCAACTTGCGTTAAACGCGCCATTTCGGCATCAACTTGGCGGCGGGCGGTTTTAACATTTGCGTAAGTTGTCCCGCCTCTAAAAATTGGCTGAGTTGCAGTCAGAGTTCTTGCATCACTATCTGAACTACTCCAATCAGACCCTGCAGTACGAGTACGCTGACGGCCCTTGCTATAGCCCGCTGTAACAGAAGGTAATGCGCCTGACAAAGCTTGTGGAACCTGCTCTACTGCCGATTGAAATGCACGACGCTGCCCTTTTAAAGATGGGTTATACTCATAGGCTCTTTCTAACGTCTTACGTAATGCCGCCGCAGGCATATGGGCACCTGTTTTTGCAGGTTCAACAGGCTTTGGCTCCTGCTGCACTTCACTTAACTCAACATCAGCAATTTCTGTTTCCAAAATTTCATCAGCAATTAAAGGTGCTGAAAACACCATTGAACCAGCACATAAGAAAACAAAGGGTAAAGATTTAATTTTCATATTATCTTTCTAAAATTCAAATGTTGTTTTGCGGGTAAAATCCACCAGCATTGGAGAAGCAGCATCAAACAGCACTTCTTTATGAATATTTTTATCATTTTTTGTCCAGCTTACTGCTTGGCCCATACCTGATTGTGGGTTCTCTAGCAATACTGCAACTATCTTACCGCCCTCGGCAAGCTGGCCAATAAGCTCTTCAGGCATGCATGGAATAGCACCATTAATAAAGATAATATCATAGGGCGCCTTTAGGCTGTAGCCACTAATGACAGACGCATTGAACAGCTCTACGTTACAATGTAATTGGTGTAAGTTACGGCGTGCTATTTCTGAAAGCTCCCCCACCGATTCAACAGCGACTAAGTTTTTCGTTAATTTCGAGATAACTGCCGATGAGTAGCCCGAACCACACGCTACATCTAACACTCGGCTAGTAGCCTTAACATCCGCCGCTTGCAGCAAACGAGCAAATACGCGAGGCTCAATTAAATAACGGCCTGTGTTGCCAAGAGGAATATCTTCATCAAGGTAGGAGGAATCGCTCAGCGCGTCAGGCACAAAAAGCTCACGAGGAACTTCGGCAATCGCCTTCAATAGCCTCTCAGACTGAACCCCAGAGGGTTCCAGCTGGTTAGTTATCATATTGGTACGTGCTTGTGCAGAATAAGCCATAATAATGAACCTCCTAATGGTTGCCTGTACTAACAAGCTTTGCTTCAGGATGCTACAAAAAGATTATTTTGATTAAAAACAACTTGAATTTATGCTTGTTTAAATGAGCAAGATGCGTTCTATAGGCACGCGAAGGCTAGGTAGCAAAGTGGTAATGCAAGGGACTGCAACTCCCTCATCGTCGGTTCGATTCCGACCCTGGCCTCCAAATTTTCATTTTTTCGCTTTGCATCCACGTCCTTTAAAGGTAAACATTGCGTAATAATTAAGAAAAAAAGCAGGGGTATCTGTGCGTTCAAGTCGTTTTTTATTAGCCTTTTTGGCCTCTCTATGCTGCTCTACTGCAGCTTTCGCCGACACTGTGTTCATGGTTCAACTAGGCAGCTACGACAGCCCTTCTGAGGCCGATAGCTACTGGAGTAACCTTGTTGAAGAAAATAAGAAGTTACTTTCTGGCTTAACGCCACTGAATAGTCGTATCTCGTTACCTCCTGCGAATATTGAAATCATCCGTTTGCAAGCTGGGCCTATCGCCAACCGTGTCGATGCAAAACGTATTTGCGCGGCATTAAATAAAGAGCAAGAAGATTGCTTCGTAGTAGAAACGGCTATGTTTGTGGGCGATGAAGCTCCTACACAAATGGCAAGCTTTGAAGAAGTCGATAATGCTATTGATGATATCATTGAAGCTGACGAAATTATCGACATTGAAGATACTGCTGTTATTGCAGTGCCCGAACTTTCTGCAATAGCAGCCGCTCCTGTGGTCAGCGCAGCCACAACAAGCAGCAGCAGTGTATTTGCCAATATTACAAACGCCCTATTCTCCCCCTTCTCTAGCAACGATGACGATGCTGGCGATGAAATTTCACTCGTCGAAGAAGAAGGCCTGCTTAAACAAGCAGAAGAGCTAGCTGCAATTGAAGTATCAGATATTGAAGAAGAGATTTCTAAAGAGCTAGAAAACGCAGTGAGCATGGAAATGCCTAGCAATAATGCAATCGACGAATTAGTGACTGATAGCGAAGAGCGCCTTAGCCAAATTACAAACGAAGCCGCTTTAAGTAAAGCACCTGCAGCAACCGCTCGCAAAGAATTGCCATTGGATAAACGTATAACACGTGTGCGTGCCACTAGCGAAAACCTCCCCGCTGCTGTCAATCCATCCGAAGAATCGCTCATGGCGAAATTGCCAGTTATTGCCAAGCCCAACAGCACCATTAAGGCCGTAACGAAAAATATCCCTACAGCCAAGATTGCTGTTATTGAACCAGAATTAAAGACCATTGCTATACCGACCCCCTCGGTTCGCAGTCGCAGCAATTTGAAATCTGCCGTCATTATTCAGCAATTGCCTAGTGAAAAAACAGCTTCCGAAAAAAGCATCATTGCACCGATAGTCGCCGCGAACCAAGGCTCAATTGAAGTGGCAGAAGCCATTGCGGTTCCTCTTTCCAATATTACAGCCAGCACCGAAGATGCAATTGTTGGAGCTTCAAAGCCCATTAACGCGGGTTTACCAACTTTCAAAGGTCGCAAGCCATTAGGCTGGCGCGGCACTCCTTCGCAAAGCTTCCTTCAAAAATCACTTTGGATAAAATTAAATTATTTTAAGAACGAAAAGTCAGCACAAAATTATTGGCGCCGCCTACAGAACCAATATCCTACCATGACGAAAAATCTGCGTATGCGCATTACAAAGCCTTACTCAAAACGTAAATCTGACGAGCGCACTTCAATGCAACTAGGCCCTCTATTGGCTTATAAAGATGTTCAAAGCCTCTGCAAAGTAGCGAGCAAACCACAACTCGTTTGTGAAGTTCAGCGCGACACAGGCGTATCAACCGCTAGCCGCAGCCGTGGTGTTGAATCGGGCAAAGCTATTCAATCACGCCGCGATATTGCGAATCGCACCAGCACGCGACGTGGTGGTACAGAATATTGGGCACAGATTGGAAGCTACCGTAACCGTGGCGACGCAATGAAAGTATGGAGCGAACTTAAAGGTAAGCATAGCACACTCAAAGGCAAGCACCCGCATTTAGCCCACCCTGCTAAGTCGAGCAGCGCCCGTACCATTTATCGTTTACGTACAGGGCCATTTTCAACACGTATTGCAGCGGTGAATCTTTGCGCTGGCTTAGAAGCTAGCGACACGCCTTGCGTTGTTGTTAATCGTTAGAGTTTAAATATTGCGGGAAGTTTGAGCTGTATTTAAGCGCTCATTATCCAGTTGATCTTGAAATTTCCTGTCTGTTGAACTTACGTCATATTGCTTTAACTTCTGAAGTTCAGCAGCATCGAGTGGCTTCACCTCTGCGCGAGCTTGTTTGAGCGCTTCATTCATTACTTTCGACTTAACTTTGGGTGCTTGTGCATTTCCTTCGGCGGCAATTCTATCGCCAACCTCTTTGCCTTTCTTACCAGAATAATTATTCTCCGCATGGTAATAACCGTCGCGCAAACCTTTAACAGTCGAAACAGCGACAATAGCAACAGCGACTGCCCCCCCACCAAACAAGAACGTGCTAACAAGCCCGCCCACTACAATCCCAGCGATTACGCCTCTTGCTAGCCCCCAAGCGCCGCCTGTTAATGCGCCTAGTGTTTTGCTGCCCAGCGCAGTAATAGAAAAATCGACGAGATTCGCTGCTTTCACATGCGTTTTTGCACGCAGCTTTCCATCAATAGGTTTATTGACGGTATAGCTCTCCGCCTTCTTAATCCTATCGGCCTTCCGCTCTTGGAACTCGCTTATTCTGTTTGCAGAATTTCCCATAGTCTTAGTCTATAGGAACACCATTACAATTTGATGACACTTAAACCATGGTAAAGAGTTGTTAACATTTTCATGCTAAATTATAGAGATGAGAAAAGAATTAGTATCATTTATGGTGGGTTTAGGACTTTTCAGCCTCACGAGCACTTCTAAAGTAAGCGCTCAAACGACCAATAATAGTGCCATAAAATATGAAAATATCATCTACCACCCCACATTGGATGATGCCCATGAATCTATCCCCCTTAATCCTAAATATGCCCCTGGGCTACAAGAACTTTACAATGCAGAGCGTGCAAAGTTAAATTTACCGCCTGATACACTCTATATTACCCGAGATAGGGATGCAGCGGGTGAGTGCAAGCTAGAAACTTCGCATGTTAGCAATGGGCAAGATTCCATACGCTATAAAACCGTTGTTTCACCAAATTTCCTTATTAACTTTAGCGAGCGCCTAGACGTACTTTTAAGCCATGAAATTGGCCATGAAATAGAACAAAGAGAAATAATAAAAGATGGCGGAACTCTTGCCGATATTTTTAGACCTAAGAACTTCACTGAAAATTTAGCAGAAGAACGCTATGCCGATAGTATTTCCATTGCAGTGCATGGGGTTGAGAAATTTTCTTCTGCCATAAATGACTTCTCTATCTATGATAAATTTACTTACACACTCGACCTAAAAAACTTCGCACAAGACTGCCAATATGTTTCGCAAAACCCTGACGGGCTTTATGTGGTCGATTGGGATGCGCTCTTAACAGATTACTCCAGCATTGATGCCTATAATCAAACAGCCAATAAAAACTACTTACCATGGCTTACGGTAATGGAAACAATATCTAACTTTCCAGAAGAATTGGGCGGCCCAGAGAATCTAAATTCGAATCATTTAATATCGACTCTCTATGATTGGAAGCAAATTGAAGCGCAGAAAAAGGACTATCATCAATCCTATGCAAATCGCGTTAAACAGGGTGAGAGAACCTGTAACCATAATCATGCACACAGTTATACTGGCGCTAAATTTGAAAACCATGCGATGAAGCATATCAATAATGACGGTAATACCCATAAAGGCCAAAAGCGCTAGCCGCCGACACGCATTTCCTATAAATCGTGGGAATGCCTAGCACCTCTAACATAAAGCTCCCCACTCAACGTCAATTTTTAGCGCTGGCCATTCCTAATATGATGGCGGCGATGGCCGTGCCGATTACTACGTTGGTCGATATCGCTTATTTGGGGCATCTCGATAGTGTTATTCCGCTATCGGGCGTGGTGCTTGCAACCATCATTTTTGATTATATCTTTTGGAGTTTCGCTTTCTTGCGCGTGGGCACGACAGGCTTAGTCGCCCAAGCCGTTGGCCGCAACGATATAGCCGAACAAGCGGCGCTCTTTTGGCGACCTGTATTATTAGGCATTATCATAGGGTTAAGCTTAACCTTACTGCAAACCCCACTGAAAGAATTTGGCTTTACTGTTCTTGCTGGCGGTGCCGAGGTTGAAGCCGCTGGCCGCGACTATTACGCCACCCATATTTGGGGTGCTTTACCCATTATGATTAACCTTGCCATTATCGGCTGGCTGCTAGGGCTTGGTCGTTCTGGCACGGTGTGGGTTTTGCATAGCATTTGGCAAGTCAGCAATATAATCCTCAATTACATCTTTATTATCGAGATGGATTTAGGTGCTTGGGGCGCTGGGCTTGGCACGGCACTGGCCGAATGGATATCGCTATTGGCAGGCATTTGTGCCGCATGGCTATGCTGGAATCGTCGATTCCCGCAATTTAATTGGCAGCGCATTAAAGACAAAGCCGAGTTTAAAAACCTCCTCACCCTCAATGGTGCTATCATGATGCGCACCATGCTGCTGATGACGGTGCTGGCAGGCTTCACCAACATCTCAGCCACCTTTGGCGCAGTTACGCTGGCCGCCAATGCATTGATGATGAAGCTGTTTATTTTCTACGCCTTTGTATGCGACGGCTTTGCCATAGCGCTTGAAACGTTGGCAGGGCGTGCGCTTGGCGCTAACGATAAATCGCAGTTAAAACGCTCGCTCAATTTATCGCTCGGTTGGGCGGTGGGTTCGGGCGCGGCATTCGCCCTACTCTATTTCTTCGCCGTCGAATTTTTGTTGGGGTTATTGACCGAGCATAGCAACGTCATCGCTGCGGCCAGCCCTTATGTTGGCTGGTTATGCGCTACCTTACTCATTGGTGGGTTTGCCTTTGTATATGATGGGTTTTTCTATGGCTTAGCGAAACCAAAACTCCTCGCACAATCGATGCTATTAGCCGTGATAGGCTTTGCCCCCTTCGCCTATTACGCGTGGCAACATCACGATACTACGGCGCTTTGGGCGGGTTTTGTCTTATTCCTACTTATTCGCGCTTCCACTTTGGTTTCCCCCGCGAAGAAAGCCGTGCAGTAAAGGATTTCGCTTGTTTAAAAATAATCTCACCGCCTTTAATGGTTAGGGTGCTCGCCTGTTTGGGCCGCTCAATAATAATACCCTTATTACATTCATGGTAAAAATCAGAGATAATAACATCTACTGTCGCACAATCCTCATAGGCCGCCTCTTTCCATTTGGGGAAAGCAATCCGATAGCCCTGATACTCCACTATACAGCCCGTAGCATCGCATTGTTGCGGCAGCTCGGCTTTGGCGAATCCCTCAATGCCGAGCGCATCTTTCCATAAGCCAGCTTTAAAGTTTCGCTTGCTGCCTTTGAACATCGTATATTCGCCCGAATCTAGCTTGATAGCAATTTGCTCGGCCTTTGCACTCACCAGAATATCGGGCAATTGCGTGCTAAAAAATGGCACAAGCCCTACGGCCATAATTAACCACCCTAAATGCCGAATCGGCTTCAACCAAAAGCACAGCCAGCAAGCTCCAAACGCTACTAACGCTAGCGCCCATGTGGGCGGCGTTGGCACATGCATCATCGCATTAGGGAGGCTCGAAATACTCACAGCAATGGCTATCACCCACTCAACTCCCTGCCCCATTACCCACAGAAATGGCTGCTCCCAGCCTAGTGGCATCAACAGCACACCGCCCACGGCAGCCGGCATAACCATAAAGCTAAAAATGGGCGATGCCGCCATGTTCGCCAGCAGATGATAATTAGTAAATTGGTTGAAATGATACACCGTAAAAGGTGAAGTTATCATACTCGCCACAAAAGTAGTGGCCAGAACTCCGCCCAAATAGACCATCACTTTGCGGCTAATACCATAGTGGCGCACAGGCGTTGCACCGCGCGTACGTCGCCAGCGATACAGGCTTTCAAATAACGCAATAATCGACATGGTCGCCGCAAAAGAGAGCTGAAAGCTTGGCCCCATAACCGAGGATGGCATAATTAGCAGCACCATAATTGCCGCCAGCGCCAGCGAGCGCATGGGCAGCACTTGCCTATCTAACAACACCGCCAGCAACACCAGCGCCACCATCACATAAGCGCGTTGAGCCGACACAGGAAAACCTGCAATCATTAAATAGCCCATTCCACCGATAAGCGCCCCTACGGCTGCCCATTTCTTAATGTTAAAGTGCAGGGCAAGCTTAGGAATAAAAAGAAATATATAACGCAGCAACACAAAAATAACGGCTGTCACCAACCCTAAATGTAGCCCTGAAATTGCTAGCATATGCGCAAGGCCAGCGGTGCGCATAGCTTCCTTCGTTTCCTGATTTATGCCCGCACGTTCACCCGTAATAAGCGCGCCCGCAATGGCTGATACATTATCGCGAAAATGCGGATTTAAATTCTCCGCCACTCGTTCATTCAAATTCTTACGGAAATTAGCGAGCGATATTTGCCAGCTCTTATTTTCGCTCTCACTTAAAATTTCAACAGGGTTAATGGCAAAGCCAACCGCTCCGATATTTTTAAAATAAAAATGACGGGTAAAATCAAACCCATCTGGCAAAGCAGGCGATGGCAACGGAAACATGCCGCCACGCAGCTTTATACGCTGCCCCGCCAGCAGTTTATTGTTAGGCTTCTTCAGGCTTAGGCGGATTGTATTAGGCAAGGGGTAGCGGCTTCCACCCTCTACCTCAACATCTGTTAGCACCAGTTTTTGTTTGCCCGTTTCATCGGCAATTACCTCCGTCAGCGTGGCTTTAATTGGTAAGACTGCCGTTGGATAGTTAATAAGCGGTTGGCGTAACCGTTCTTGCTGCCATTGCGCGGCCATAAAGCCTACGCCCACAAAAAACAACATCAGCAATATCGCGCGAACCCATGGCCAGCGCTTCCAAAACACAATCGCAGGCGCACCCGCCGCCGTGACTGCAATACCCACATAATAAGCAGGGGTGGCAGATTGCATAAAAAATAATATAATACCACAGGCCATCGCAACAGGAATCCACAGCAGCCATCGCGCTTGCTCTTCTAGCAACCAGTCTTCAATATGTGTTTTGAGCCTTTGCAACATCGTGCTTTAGCGTTATACCACTAGCCTCTGATTACCAATCTTAAATACGGAAAAACTTATGACTGTTGTAACTCGCTTTGCTCCCTCACCCACAGGATTTTTACACATTGGTGGCGCACGTACCGCGCTGTTTAACTGGCTTTTCGCCCGCCATCACGACGGCAAGTTTTTGGTGCGTATTGAAGATACTGATAAAGCGCGCTCGACTAGCGATGCGATTGATGCCATTCACGATGGCCTAAATTGGCTTGGCTTAGATGGCGATGGCACGATTATTTATCAATCGCATAACGCCAACCGTCATGTGCAAATTGCCGAAGAAATGCTAACCAATGGCAAAGCCTATAAATGCTTTACCAGCCCTGAAGAACTCGCCGCTTTACGCGAAGAAGTGACCGAAAAACGCAACAGCTTCCGCTTCAACAGCCCATGGCGCGATACGCCCACCAGCGACCACCCAGACAAGCCATACGTTATCCGCCTAAAAGCGCCTAACGAGGGCGTTATTACTATTAAAGACCACGTGCAAGGCGATGTCACCATCGGCGCAGGTGAAGTCGATGATGTTATTCTACTACGCTCTGATGGCACGCCTACCTACATGCTAGCCGTAGTCGCTGATGATCACGATATGAGCGTCACCCACATTATTCGCGGTGACGACCACCTTAGCAACTCAGCCAAGCAGCAGCTTATTTACGAAGCAATGGGCTGGGATGTACCCGTATTCGCGCATATTCCGCTTATTCACGGGCCTGATGGTGCGAAGCTTTCCAAGCGCCACGGCGCACTCGGTGTCGATGCTTACCGCGAAATGGGCTACCTGCCTGAAGCAATGCGTAACTATCTGCTGCGCCTAGGTTGGGCACATGGCGATGAGGAAGTATTTAGCCGCGAACAAATGATTGAAAAATTTACGCTCAAAGGTGTAGGAAAATCCCCCTCACGTTTTGACTTTAAAAAGCTAGAAAACCTGAATGGCTTATATATTCGTCAAGCCGATAATGAGCGACTTATTGAGCTAATAACCCCCATAATTAACAGTAAATTAAATATTGAAGTTAATGCTTCACATAAAGATATTCTATCAAAGGCAGTCAGCGGTTTAAAAGAACGCGCCAAAACCACTATCGAGCTGGCCGAAGCGGCATTATTTTATCTTCACCACCCTGCTGTGCAAGATGAAAAAGCGCAAAGCCAACTAGATGAAGGCAAGGCCTTACTTGCTGCGTTCATCCCCGAATTAGAAGCTCAAACCGAGTGGAACCATGAAGTGCTATTCCCCTTCGCCAAAGAATTCGCCGATAAGCATGAAACGAAGGTAGGCAAGCTAATGTCGCCCGTGCGTGTAGCCATTACAGGCAGCACCGCCAGCCCCAGTATGTTTGAAGTTATGGAAATTCTCGGAAAAGAGGAATCTATTACTCGATTAAAAAACGCTATAGAAACTCTTGTTTCAGCAGCATAAGGACACTATTTATAGCTTATGACAATATTACCTTTAGTAATCGCCCCTGACCCATTTCTTAATGAGGTCTCCCAACCTGTTAAACAAGTGGACGACGAAATTCGTACCCTGCTCGATGATATGCTGGAAACTATGTATGATGCCAAAGGCATTGGCTTGGCTGCGGTACAAGTAGGCCAGCATAAGCGCGTTATCGTGATGGATATTGAATGGGATGGGAAAGACCCAAGCTCGCGCAACCCTATCAAGCTGGTTAATGCTGAAATCGTCGATAAGTCAAAAAACGACAATAGTTACAACGAAGGCTGCCTGTCATTCCCAGAACAATATTCGGAAGTGGTACGCCCCGAAAGCGTCGCAGTGAAATATCTTGATGAAAATGGCAACTCGCAGATATTAGAGGCTGAAGGCCTACTTGCCACCTGCATTCAACATGAAATTGACCACACGAATGGCATCACTTTTGTGCAGCATCTCTCCCGCTTAAAGCGCGACCGCATCAATAAAAAGCTCGTTAAAATGCGCAAAGCAGGCGCGTTTGATTATGAGGATTGCGGCGATCCAACCTGTGGGCACGACCATCACTAAACCGCTTAAACTCATCTTCATGGGTAGCCCTGCCTTCGCAGTGCCTTGCTTGCAGGCGCTAATTGATTCGCAACATGAAGTGGCGGCTGTTTACTGCCAGCCACCGCGCCCTGCGGGTCGTGGGCAGAAGTTACGCCCCACGCCTGTGCAGCAGCTCGCCGAGGCGAATAACATAGCGGTGCATTACCCTGCCAGCCTCAAATCAGCAGAAGAGCAAGAAATCTTCGCCAATTATCAAGCTGATGCGGCCATTGTGGCAGCTTATGGCCTTCTATTACCGCAAGCGATACTCAACACCCCCAAGCACGGTTGCATTAACGTTCACCCGTCAAAGTTACCGCGCTGGCGCGGCGCAGCGCCGTTACAGCGCACCATTATGGCAGGCGATAATGAAACCTCGCTTTGCATCATGCAAATGGCACTCGGCCTCGACACAGGCGATATTCTGCTAGAACAGCCCCTCACCATTGCCGATGGCACAACCGCAGGCCAGCTGCATGATATTATGGCGCAAAATGCAGGTGATGCGGTTTTGCAAGTACTGGCGGAGAACCCCACCCCCACGCCACAATCTGGCGATGGTATTACTTACGCCCATAAGATTGATAAAGCCGAAGCGCGTATTGATTGGACACAACCTGCACAACAAGTGCGCCAACATATTTTAGGACTATCGCCCTTCCCCGCGGCTTTTACCGAATATGAAGGCGAAAAAATTAAAGTGCTAAACGCCGAGTTATCGACTGGGAGCGGCGATGCGGGAGTTTTACTAAACGATTCCCTTACCATCGCTTGTGGCAAAGATGCAGTGACGCTCACTCATTTGCAACGTGCAGGCAAAAAGCCCATGACCGCCGATGAACTGCTACGCGGCTTTGCGATGCCCAAAGGTTCGCGCTTTGCCTAGATATAAACTTACCATCGAATATGACGGCACTGGCCTTGCCGGTTGGCAGCGACAAAAAACCATGCCCTCGGTACAGCAACATGTTGAAGAAGCCATTAGCACCTATTTTAACACGGATGAAAGATTCCCCGTGCAATGCTCTGGTCGCACCGACGCTGGAGTGCATGCTTACGGCCAAATCGCGCATGTGGATTTACCTGAAGAGCGCCCAGAGTTCTCCGTTGCACAAGGCATAAGCTTCCACATCGCCACACCACAAATTGCCGTCACCAAGGCTGAACTTGTTCATGATAAGTTCAACGCTCGTTTTGATGCAAAGAGGCGCTATTATAAATACCGCATTATAAACCGCCGCACGCCGCTAGTAATTGACAAAAACAAAGCATGGCAAATGCCTGAAGAGCTCGATGAGCAAGCGATGCATAAGGCCGCACAGCTGCTCGTTGGCACGCTTGATTTCTCAAGCTTTCGTGACAGTGATTGTCAGGCAAAATCGCCCATCAAAACAATATTATCCATCAACATCACCCGCAAAGATGATGAAATTATTACTGAACTTGAAGCCCATAGCTTCCTGCACCATCAAGTGCGTATCATCATGGGTTGCTTGCGTTTTATTGGTAACGGAAAATGGAATGAAGCCAAACTGCAAGAAGTGATAGACGCCAAAAACCGTAAAGTAGCAGGCCCCACTTCCCCCGCCAGCGGCCTCTATTTCATGCAAGTAGATTACTAGCTACTCCATATCAGCAAGCAACACGCATGCCACCGCTTCATAGGCTATGAACTAGGAACCAGCCCCTTACATATAAAGTTTTCTTCACGCTTATTTCTTTGCGTTTCACTTTAGTTTGAAGGTGTCTAGGAACAGAAACACAGCAATAGTAAGCACCATTGCGGTTTATTAGGTTCGCTTGTATGGGCATTGTAGCAGTCTTCCGTAGCAGCGACTACAAAATCTATAAGCGAAACGCTTTGTTCTATTGGGAAATCAGTATCTTACCGAATGAATGGTGATCCCTACGGGATTCGAACCCGTATT
>JALZUV010000094.1 GCA_023301245.1 Rickettsiales bacterium | reverse complement strand
GACGCTATTGTTGAAATGGGTGAAGATGCTAGTAAAATCAACCCACTGTCTCCTGTTGACCTAGTGATTGACCATTCCGTAATGGTTGATGAATATGGCACAGATGGCGCGTTTGATAAAAATGTTGAACTTGAAATGCAGCGCAATAAAGAGCGCTATGAATTCCTAAAATGGGGTCAAAAAGCGTTTGATAACTTCCGCGTAGTTCCTCCTGGAACAGGCATTTGCCACCAAGTAAATTTAGAATATCTTGGCCAGTGCGCTTGGACTAAAACAGTCGATGGCAAAGAATATGTTTACCCTGATACTTTAGTAGGAACAGACAGCCACACGACCATGATTAACGGCCTTGGTATCCTCGGCTGGGGTGTTGGCGGTATTGAAGCCGAAGCGGCAATGCTAGGCCAGCCCATCTCAATGGTGATTCCTGAAGTGGTTGGTTTTAAACTTACGGGTAAATTGTCCGAAGGAATGACTGCGACTGACCTTGTATTGAAGATTGTAAAAATGCTGCGCGCTAAAGGCGTTGTTGGCAAGTTTGTTGAATTTTACGGCGAAGGTTTGAAGCATCTATCACTCGCTGATCGTGCGACGATTGCTAACATGGCTCCTGAATATGGCGCTACTTGTGGTATCTTCCCGATTGATGAAGAAACACTAAACTACCTCCGCCTAACTGGCCGCGATGAAGAACGCGTTGCACTGGTTGAAGCTTACGCAAAAGCGCAAGGCATGTGGTTTGACGAGAATGCAAACCCTGTATTTACGGATGTTCTAGCCCTTAACCTATCATCAGTTGAGCCAGCAATTTCAGGCCCTAAGCGCCCGCAAGATATGATTTTACTATCTGAAGCTTCTGAGCAGTTTATCAATAAAGATTGGGCTGATTTAAACCCAGGTAAAACTGCGCAAGACCAGCGTGTAGAAGTTAAAGGAAAAGAGTTTGACCTCGGCCATGGCGATGTGGTGATTGCAGCAATAACCAGCTGTACTAACACCTCAAACCCTTCTGTAATGCTGGCTGCTGGCTTAGTGGCGCAGAAAGCTCGCGCATTGGGTATGGAAGTTAAACCTTGGGTGAAAACTTCACTCGCACCAGGCTCGCAAGTGGTAACTGAATATCTAAACCGCGCTGGCTTATCTGACGAGCTAGATGGCTTAGGCTTTAACCTTGTTGGTTATGGTTGCACAACCTGCATCGGTAATTCAGGCCCATTAATGCAGCCTGTTGAAGATGCGATTAAAGATAACCAGCTGGTAGTAACATCGGTGCTTTCAGGTAACCGTAACTTTGAAGGTCGTGTGCATCAAAATGTTCGTGGCAACTACTTAGCATCGCCACCACTTGTTGTGGCTTATGCACTGGCAGGTTCAATGAATATCGACATCACGACTGAGCCTTTAGGCCAAGACCGTGATGGTAACGATGTATTCCTAAAAGACGTATGGCCAACCAGCAAAGAAGTGTCGGACACCGTTGCTCGCTGCGTAACTCGCGAAATGTTTGAAGATAAATATAGCGATGTATTTACTGGCCCTAAAGCATGGCAAAATGTTGCCGTGGGTGAAGGTCAAACTTACGACTGGCAGTCAGCTAGTACTTACGTTCGCCTACCAAGCTTCTTCGATAATATGAGTGCTCCTGCAAATAGCGAAAATATCAAAGGCGCTAAATTACTAGCACTCCTTGGGGACTCCATTACCACCGATCATATTTCACCTGCGGGTGGTATTGCACCGGGTAGCCCTGCTGCAGAATATCTTGAAGCGCATGGCGTTGATAAGAAAAATTGGAACTCATACGGTTCGCGTCGTGGTAACCACGAAGTGATGATGCGCGGAACATTCGCCAACATCCGTATTCGTAACCAGCTTGCACCAGGCACTGAAGGTGGCTGGACTAAATATCTACCCACCGATGAGCAAATGAGCATTTACGATGCAGCCATGAAATATGCTGAAGCGGAAACTCCATTAATCGTAATGGCCGGCAAAGAATATGGCACAGGTTCATCACGCGATTGGGCGGCAAAGGGCACTACCCTGCTTGGCGTTAAAGCGGTTATCACGGAAAGCTTCGAGCGTATTCACCGCTCTAATCTAATTGGTATGGGCGTATTGCCACTGTCATTCAAAGATGGTGTCACACATGAAAGCCTCGGCATTGACGGTTCCGAGCTATTCGACATTACGGGCGCGGATGATTTACAGCCACGTGGCGATGTAACGCTTCATATCACCAAAAACGGTGAGACGAAGCAAGTGCCGCTACTTTGTCGCATCGATACGCTGGATGAGCTGGATTATTATCGTAATGGTGGAATCTTGCGCTATGTGCTGAAAAACCTAGCCGCTTAGCGGGTTTTTATGCTCACTGTCATCAAGCTGTCACACACTGCCGCTAGGCTGTGTTTATGGGGATGTATCTAAATAAAAATGGTCAAATGGACTTTCGCCGAGGGGCGGAAGCAAATGGAAAATCATACACTTCTCCCAGCATCGTACGCAAAGCTGCCGAAATACTGCAAGACGTGGGTGATACGGCTATTAAAGCAAGCACCGTTACCACTGTAGGTGTAACGACTGGTGCGGCAATTTATGCTGCAGGGATTCCTGTAGGAGGCGCTTTATTAGGCGCAGGCCTCACCACTATAGCAACATCCGAACTATTAAAAGGTGATGACGAAGAAGCCATCGAAACTACTCCTTTAGAAAACGCACTGGGCGGCAAAAGCTATCAAGAGGTAATGCATAGCATTGTAAGTACAGAAGATGAATCGGCGAAAATTGCTAATCAAACTATTACCGACCCTTTCGAAGCCTTCAAGCAATGTATGGGCGATGCAGGCATGAGCCACGCAGCCGAAATAAACAGTAATACAGGTTGTGTGCCACAAAGCGCTGCGCGTAATCAAACTCGTGATTTAAGTCTTAACTAGAAGGCTTTAACGGGTTCATCATTTCCATGGCTTTATTAAACCACTCTTTTTGCTGCTCTTGAATTTTCTCTAAACTTCCAAAGCTTCCCATATTTTTCATAAACTCATCTTGGTTTTTAGTGAAGCCACTCATAGTGCTAGCCAAAAACTGCGAAAAAGAATGATGCATGTCAGTGTCGCAATAACGAATAAGCGAACGTAACAGTTCAGTTGGCAGCATTTCAGCGCCGGCTGATTCTTGCTCCAAAATAATTTGCACCAGTACAGGGCGTGTTAAATCGTCACCTGTCTTAGCATCTACCACTATAAAGTTGATTTCTTCGCGCACTAGCGTCGCTAAATCATCAAGTGTAATGTAGCTGCTGGTTTGCATATTATACAACCGACGGTTGGCGTACTTTTTAATTTGCACGATATTATCATCAGAATTGGGCTTTTTATCATTCATTGCTTGAGTTTCCGCTCGTTATTGGCATATTAATACTTTGTTAACGAATTTGAGCGCTATGAACCACGAAGACTTTGCACGCCAGTTTTTCGACATGTGGCAAGACTCATTCAGTAATGCAATGGAGAACCCCACATTCAATGCGAAATTACTGCATTTAATGGAACAATCCAATGTTTTATGGGACAATAATGAAAATAAGAAACTTGAAACTGTAGAAACTGTAGAAAAAGCGAATGGCTCACCCCATCAACAACCTGCCCGGCCTTATGACCATCGCGATGGCACAATTTCGCAATTGGCCGGCCGCCTTGAAAAATGTGAACAGCGAATTCAAGTTCTCGAAACCATTATCCGCAGCCAATTTAGCGCAATATCAGAGCATCGAGAACGCCGTCCGCAAGGAGAGCGAAACGCGCGAATCAAGGTTTCTAAAGGGGCTTGATCGCTACCGCGACTCTAAGTTTATTGGCCCTCAACTAAGCCCAACCACCAGTATTATTAAAGCCAAAAGCTGCAACTTACGTTTTTACCATTCAGGCAATCGTAAGGTAGCAGAAAAACGCCCGATGGTTTTATGCATCCCCTCTTTGATCAATAAACATTACATTCTCGACCTAACGCCGCAAGCAAGCCTTGTGCAGCAGATGAATAAAGATGCATTCGATGTATGCATGATTGAATGGCACGAGCCCAGCGATAAAAACTGTGATATGGGCGTAGAAGATTACATTTTGCACCTTTTAGAAAGCCTGCAAGAGCATTGGGACGCGGTTAACCGTCCGTTAATCGTAACAGGATATTGCCTTGGCGGAATTATCGCCACGGCACTAGCATGCCTATTTCCACGTGTTCAAGGCTTATCGCTCTTAGCCACCCCTTGGGATTTTAGCCATTATTCTTTCGCAAAAATGGATGAGACACAGCGCGCTGGCTTAAAAGATAAAATCGATAAACAGCCACTGTTTGCTGCCGAAAACGTGCAATCGCTTTGCTACTTGGCTAACGCCTGTCGCGTAATAAAACAGTTTAGTCGCTTTGCAGAATCCAGCTCTATCCGCGATGAAATGAATTTTGTTGCCATGCAACATTGGGCAAATGATGGAGTGGATGTTACCCGCCGTGTCGCACGTCAATGCCTGCTAGATTGGCCGAAAGAAAACCCACTACATAAAGGTGAGTGGAAAATTCACGGTCAACCCATCCGCCCAGAAGATTTGAAAATCCCTGTATTTGCTGCCATCCCTACGCATGATAATATCGTGCCTTATGATTGCGCTATTTCGCTGGCAAATAAAATGGATAACCTCACGCTTGTCACACCAGCATCGGGGCATGTGGGGATGGTCGCGGGTGTTGAACAACGCGATAGAATGATGCTACCTATGCGCCGCTGGATGCGTCAATTCTAATAGTTGATTTGGCCGCCCCCAAGGCCTACAACCATCCTATATAAAAATAAAAACAGTTAGGTTTTTCTAATGTCTGATATTGTAATTGTTGCCGCTAAACGTACTGCTATTGGCCGCTTTCTGGGCGGGTTCTCCACACTTAGCGCGCACGAGTTAGGCGCTGCCGTCATCAATAATCTAATAGAAGAAACAGGCGTTAAACCTGCTGATATTTCCGAAGTTATTTTAGGCCAAGTACTAACCGCAGGCCATGGTATGAACCCTGCCCGCCAAGCATCGCTCAAAGCCAACCTGCCAATTGAAACTCCTGCTTGGGGCATTAACCAAGTTTGTGGCTCAGGCTTACGTACCGTGGCACTTGCTGCTCAAGCGATTGCTTCAGGCGATAGCGAAATTGTGATTGCTGGTGGCCAAGAAAGCATGAGCAACGCGCCCCATGCCGCGCACATACGCGAAGGCGTAAAAATGGGCAACGGAAAGTTAATTGATACGATGGTTTATGATGGGCTTACTGATATTTTCAATAATTACCACATGGGTGTAACCGCAGAAAATGTCGCCAAAGAATATGATATTAGCCGTGAGGCGCAAGATACCTTCGCCGCTAATAGCCAAGCAAAATACCAAACGGCTCAAGCCGCTGGCAAGTTTGCTGATGAGATTGTGCCCGTCACCATTAAACATCGTAAAGGCGATACGGTGGTCGATATAGATGAACATCCGCGCGCAACCAGCGCTGAAGATTTAGGAAAACTTCGCCCCGCTTTCGATAAGGAAGGCACGGTGACCGCTGGCAATGCATCTGGCATTAACGATGGTGCAGCAATGGTGATGGTGATGAGCCGCGATATGGCCGCTAAACATAAGCTAACCCCACTGGCGACGATAAAGTCGTGGGCACATGCGGGCGTTGACCCGAAACTTATGGGTACAGGGCCAATCCCTGCCACGCAAAAAGCACTCGCCAAGGCTGGTTGGGAAGTTGAAGATTTAGACCTTATTGAATCTAACGAAGCATTCGCCGCACAAGCATTATCGGTTGATAAGGGCTTGGGCTGGGATGTGCAGAAGGTAAATGTAAACGGTGGTTCTATCGCCCTTGGTCACCCTATTGGTGCTTCAGGCTGCCGCATTCTCGTCACCCTATTGCACGAAATGCAACGCCGCGATGCAAAGAAAGGGCTCGCGACTTTATGCATCGGTGGTGGTATGGGCGTGGCAATGTGTTTAGAACGATAAGGAGATAAATGATGAAAAAATTAGCATTGGTAACAGGTGGCACGCGCGGTATTGGCGAGGCTATCAGCCTAAAACTTCAAGCCGAAGGCTATGAAATAGCGGCCAATTTCGCCAGCAATATTGAAGCAGCTGAAGCTTTTACATCAAGAACTGGAATTAAAGCCTTTAAGTTCGATGTATCCGACTATACCTCATGCGAACAAGCCGTTCGCGCAATTGAGGCTGACTTTGGCAGGCCGATTGAAATTCTCATTAATAACGCAGGCATCACGCGTGACGCGGCCATGCATAAAATGACGCCCGACTATTGGAATGCCGTCATTAGCACCAACCTAAACTCGTGCTTTAATATGTCTCACGCTATCATTGATGGTATGCGTGAACGCGGTTATGGGCGCATTGTTAATATTAGCTCGATCAACGGCCAGCTCGGACAGTTTGGGCAAACTAATTACTCGGCTGCAAAGGCAGGTGTGATAGGCTTCACCAAAGCTCTGGCACGCGAAACAGCCGCGAAAGGCATTACCGTCAATGCTATAGCTCCTGGTTATATCGCGACAGAAATGGTCAAATCCGTGCCCGAAAATATACTTCAAAAAATTATCGCACAAATACCTGTAGGGCGCTTAGGTGAAGCAGAAGAAATTGCCCGTGCAGTAGCCTTCTTAGTTGCAGCTGAAGCCAGCTTTATTACTGGTGAAACGCTTTCAATTAATGGTGGCCAATATATGGAGTAAGCCTAGTGGCAACCTGTACTCGCCGCATTGCTCTCTTCAACGAATTCTCTTAGTCTGACATAATTTTCTGGCGAATTTTCATAACGAAATTATGCCATAAATTGACTAAAACTTTAAGAATTTCACCTGTTTAACTGATGATAGTTTTGCGATAGCGGCAATGACCGTATCATCAACCAGCTCATCAACCTCGACAAGAGCAATCGCATCTTCAGCATCATTGCTACGACCAAGGTGGAAGTTACCAATATTGATATTAGCCTCGCCAAGCACTTTACCTAAATTACCAATGAGGCCGGGTTTATCGTCGTTATTCACATAGATAATATGTTTGGCCAAATTAGCCTCAAGCTTAACGCC
>JALZUV010000093.1 GCA_023301245.1 Rickettsiales bacterium | reverse complement strand
CTATCTAAATTCGCTCGTCCTGGTTGAACACTTCGAGACGCCGAAGCAGGCATGGTTGACCTACCACGGACAGTGTTCTACGCGCGAGGGCAGCGTGCGGCAGAAGCAGCAGCAGCAGCGGCGGCGGCAGCGGCGGCAGCAGTAGCAGCAGCAATGTCATTGCCTCCGGACATCCCGTTTGCACTTTTTAAACTGATAAACGTGGCAGAGTTATACAAATATCGTTCTTGAATCCATGACATCAAAGCCATATTGTCTCGGTCTGGCTTCGTTCGTAGTTGGTCGAGCGTGACTGGAAACAGCATCTTGAGAGATTCCATGCAAGTGGCTCTTGAAATCGCCACGTATATTATCGCTTTGTCAGGCGTTGGCCCATTTGCTTTCCGTAAATCAAGCAGAAGGTCGTGGAGAGTGTCACCCTGCGCTTTGTGAACAGATGAAACTGTCCCGGAGGTCACTGGTAGCTGCCGTCGTTGGATGTTAAAAGTCCTTGCAGGCTTATGGTTTGACCTAGGTAACGTCACGGAGAAATTTCGCTTGGCACATCCGATGGCAACAACGCCCAACGGTAGGCCATCAAGCTTCAAGCCTCGTTTGGCAGCGTCTGGGACGTGCACAAGAACGTAAGCTGGCGGACGTCTTAGTTGCACAGTACGTCTATTCGACCCCGGCTCGAGTTGTTCCTCTGAATCCAGCACAATTTGAACGATCGTTCCAGCAGAATTATTGCAGACAGAGACACCTGTATATTGTGGAGTCAATCTCAATGTGACTTTCATACCCACGAAGACCGATGTTTCCCACGGTAAATTATCCGTTTTGTTATCCTCTAGCTGTTGAAGATATTTGCGTAAACCCCTTGGCCATCGCGGAGGCACCGTCGACGACCAGCTGTCTTTCAACAGTTTGTCGCGTGCACGGCTGATGAAATGCCTAACACCACGCCGAGCACACGCGGCCGCTGCCAGCGGCACAGATAATTTGCACCGAATCTTATTTCTTAGAACGATGAGGGTCGACTTTTGACAGTCAACGCCCTTGACGATACCCTCGCCTACGACGCGTTCATTAATCAGATTTGCGTCTGACTGAGTGCATTCGCCGAGACGAAGACGCTCGACGATACCTTTCAACGCGCCCGTGAAGCGTTTGCTTTGGTGAAGCACAACCCACGCAGTCATACTCATAAATAACTGTTGACCTCCTATGGCTGATGTAGCCGATGAAGCAAGAGCGGCAGCCCCTCCGTCGACGCTAAACCCATGCGAAAGACTTGCTCCACCTACCGGTTTCAGCTGACTGAAGTCTCCCAATGCAATTACGTCAAGTCCAGCGAAAGGCGTACCCGCCCCACGACCGGTAGCGGCTACAGCAGCAGTGTGCAACGCGGCAAGCATTGACGCTGAAACCATGGAAATTTCTTCGATGGCAAGGACAGTCACGCCTTTCCACATTGCTTTTTTGGTGTCTGATAGCAATTTTGATACATGGCGGTGTCCATCGTGTTGAATATTCGCGATGCTGTGACAAGTGAAACCTCCGACCCCTGCTGCCTGTTTACCCTGAAAAGCACACGGAAGCATCCGCTCGTTTGGCTGTCCTTCGTGGAGGCACCGGCAGTCAACAAGAGCTTTAATCGCCCGTAGTACATGGGATTTGCCTGTGCCAGCCCCGCCGCCGATGTACAAGCGTATCGGCCCCGGTGCGTTGCCTCTTTGCCTCTGCAAAAAAACGTCCGCGTACATGTAATATGCAAGACGTTGTTCTTCGTTGAGCATGAAATGGTCGGCTATGCTATTGACAACGTTGGGGAATTGACGACAAAGCTGGCCCACGCCTGATTTATGAACACGTTCGTTGGTAGCGAGACGGGTGGCGTCATTGGCGATGTCGGATGTTTCGTCGCTCCCCGATCGAAGCGAAAGAATATAGGCTTCAGCGGCACTTGGCGAGGCACGTTCTGATGATATGTCACCTGGTTCACACCCGCTGTCGTCGTCGCCCTCGTCGTGTAGACAACTTGCCCTGTTGGCCTTTTTCAACGCTCGGGTTGTAGCGGTGATAAAAGAAGAAGCGTTTTGTCGGCTTGGAGAAACGACGACATCGGAAGAGCCTTCGCGCTGTCGCACATTGTCGCTGATGATGTCGTTGCTGATAATCTGCGTTACCAAACACTGGCGGAGTGCCTCGACAGCGTGCAAGTCGGCGCGCTTGTCTGCAGCCGACACATCAACAGAGTCTGCACCAGAATCTACATCGCAATCACTATCGCTGCTAATACCCGAATCCTCGCTTCCGTTTTCGAAAAATTGATTCGATGAAAACGAATCAACACCGTCTTGTTTCGACGTGGACGCATCGCGCAACTTATTCGCAGCCCGCTTTGCTGTTTGCATGCTCGCGATGTTCGCACGTACAGGCTTCGTCTGCGGGTCCCATTCACTGTCGACCATGTTTTTATACAAATCATGCCACGATGCCGATCCAAGTGGGATCAAATCTCGTGCGACGAAAAACGGCTTGAATAAAACCAACAAAAGGCGCGCGAATCCTTCAGGATTGGCTTCTTCAAGCGGCGGTTCGCACATGAGATTTAGCAAAGCCGGTGTAGATCGCAACAACTGCGCCGCACCTTGCCGATATTCGCCAAAGAACGGAAAACGTTCGGCAGACGATCGCCCTCGCCGGACACGACTATCTTGGTCCTCCTCATCGTCAACACAGTGCTGACGTTTCCTCTTCGCGCCCGCGAAGTCTTCTGATCTAACCAGCCGGGTGTACGTAAAGTAAGACATACTGTGCAATGGGTGTGATGTATCGTCGGGATGACAGCGATGGATGTAGTCACCAGGAGCCGTCTGCACGGCCGTCAGCAACCCATTCGAAGGAGTGACAGTAACATCTTCGTCTGAGATATCGCCGTCATTTTCGTCGTGATCAGAACCGGCTTCTGTGTCACACGATCTTTTAATCCACGCGAATACCGGTTTAATTCGACACAAAATGGCGGTATGGGACTTGATCGTATCAGACCAACCCATGATCTTGCAAACTGCAGCTGGTGCGCCGAGTTCTGTTCCTGACAACACCTTACAAAGACAAGACTGCACAAGCTTTCGGGCCCGCTCGGATGAGCCTTCATCTTCTCCTTCGGTTTGCATTCGAGCGACGGCGTCTGCCAAGAGTGGTACGATCGTGCTCACCGTACGAGTAGACTTCGTGCTGTACATCAAAATGTAGTACACCAGCCCGCGTGCATCCCCATCACCAAGAATCACTTTAATGTCCATGTTGGAACGGACGCATTGCTGTATTACCCAGTTGTATGAGTTAATATGTGTCGAGCCGCGTCTTACTTCTACCATGAAGTCATCGTCGTGGCTGCCTGTTGTTGAAGACGATTCTTGTGACGCAGCCTGTCTTCGCGCTTCGACAGCACGAAGGATCTCATCCCTAAGTACAACTGCTGGTTGTTGGTCGTGGCTCCCCTCTGAGGCGACCAGAACGCCATTCAGCTCAACAGAGCCATCACTGTAGACGCGGATTTTTCCATTAGTTACGCATCCTCTAGGCAGAATGGATTTACCCTCATCACCGTACCCAAACCGACATTCAGCTCCTGGTAACACTTTCCCGTCTTTACCCTTCTTGGCATACTTTACGCAAGTATGAGTGCACTTATGACGGTTTGCCACTTCGGATAATGTAGAAGCGTCCTCAGCAATTGAAGCCAAGCAATCAGGATTGTCTCCGAAGATACCCTGTATGTTGGCTGCTGCTACAGGTGGGCAGAAGCTCACCTTCCTTTTGTCTAGTCTTGCGGCTCTTGTTTCTTCCGATTCTGGCCAAGGATCGGAGACGAGGCTTGCATCGCTTGTCGGGTTTTCAGTTTGCGTGGATTGGTCTCGCTCGACGTACGTTGGCTCCGTTCCGTTAAGGAGACAAAACTCGACTTCGTCTTTCGACATCAATTGGTTGCATATAATCCGCCCGACATACCTGACACATATGGTGGAAAACAAGCGTACGAGGGGAGCGACACAAGATTGAAAAACGAACAGGACCGAACAAATCGGTGACACATTTTGGAACCCCAAAGGGAAAGTAGAAAAAGACTGTTGCAACGTTCTTTTTATCAGACTACAGTACAACCCGTCACGAAAACACCAGCGTAACGAGACCAAATACATCACGATTGTAGAAACGGTCAACTGCATGACAGTTTGGTTGTGACTGCAGTACACGCGCGTAGGAACAGAGACAACGGTGGTCAAACCAGCGCGATATGATAAGACCGTACCTGGCGAGATCGACATGTTTTTTAAGGCTCGTCCCCAGGTCATCCCTGAGCTGTTCTCGGCTGCTGTAGCCGTACACCCACACTAAAAGATGGGCATGCAATGTAAGCCGAAATTGCTCCTCGGTCATGCCAATATACGCTTGTACTTTCCCCAAGGCACCGCCGTCACCATCAGCCGCCCCGACCCTTAGGAGGCAGTCGAAAACCGCCTGCAGAGTCTCATGGAAGAACGTCGCAGACGCAACAGGGTCAGCCGCGACCGTTTTCAACCTGGTCAGGTAGTCGGGCATTTCCCTGTGACACGTAGATGCAAGGTCGATGTTGTGACCTCCATAATGCATAACCAAGGGACTGTTCACGTCAGACGGGTTTATCGTTAACCAAAAGAATGGCTGACCAAGTATCATCATCATTGAAATCGCCTGCATCCGTGCGGCATGTTTTCCGTGGTCTGTCCAACTCGCGTTATGTGACACCACCTGTAATGTTCTTAGCAGAAGGCGAATATCAGGATAGGCGTTTAACACGGCGCTTGTCCGCTTCCCTAGCTGGAGCTCTGCCGCGAAGGCCAGGATAACATCTTTACTGATCCGGGAGAGGGTATCCGCCGTCGACTCTGACATCCGGCCGCGCAATTTAAACTGCACATTCGACAGCGCTTCGTGCCGAAAGATAATGGCTGCCACGCAGAAGAGGAAGTAGCGATCCCGGCGCCACCGGTCGTCACGTCGATTAAGCAAAGTCCTTGCCCACTTTTTGAAAGAAACAGGCCTCCGTCTTGAGGGATCTTCGGGCCCGCCACAACCTTCTGGAAACAAATGTACGAACCCTGCAACCCAAGCGTCGTCGTTGTGGAAGTCACTTAGGATGTTACCATGGGGTACAACGAGAACATTGTCTGTTCCACCCGGTACAGGCTTGCCCATGCGGAGAGCGGTTTCTGCCGCTGCCACAGAATTCATGTCAAGGTCATCGCCCAATTTTCGAAGCGCACTTGGACGTTCTAGCGACGACGTTACAGTGTCCTCAGCCGAATCTATGACTGCGTACGTATCGATAATATACGCTCTGCCGTCTTCGTCTGCGTCATTCGCCGAATCACTGTCGCCGGAAATCTCGTCGTCATCGCTATCGCCATCTTCGTCGACTACCTCGCT
>JALZUV010000092.1 GCA_023301245.1 Rickettsiales bacterium | reverse complement strand
CCAGCCAAACTAACGCCCCAATGCTCGATGTTTCCTCTGGCGTTGAAACTAGCTTCGGCGTAAAAGATAGCGCACTAATAGAAAGTTTTATGAATCATGCCACACGCTAACTCACTGCCTGACGAAGATGGCCATTTTGGTATTTTTGGTGGGCGCTATGTCGCTGAAACTTTAATGCCGTTGATTTTAGAGGTAGAGACTGCCTATAAATCGGTCGCGAATGATGCGGAGTTTTGGGCGGAATTTGATAATTTAGCCGCCGATTATATTGGCCGTCCGTCGCCGCTTTATTATGCGAAGCGATTAACCGAACATTATGGCGGCGCAAAAATTTATTTTAAACGCGACGAGCTAAACCATACAGGCGCGCATAAAATCAATAACTGCATCGGCCAAGCGCTGATAGCCCGCAAACTTGGCCGCAAACGCATTATTGCCGAAACGGGGGCAGGGCAACATGGTGTGGCTACTGCTACGGTTTGCGCATTATTTGGTTTGGATTGTGTCGTCTATATGGGCGCAAAAGATATGGAACGCCAAAAGCCAAATGTGTTCCGTATGAAATTATTGGGGGCTGAAATTGTGCCCGTTACCAACGGTTCGGGCACGCTAAAAGATGCGATGAACGAAGCCCTGCGCGATTGGGTGAGCAATGTAGATGATAGCTACTATCTCATCGGCACTGCTGCTGGCCCACACCCATACCCCGAAATGGTGCGCGAATTTCAATCGGTCATTGGCCGCGAAACGCGCGAACAAATGATGGAAAAAGAAGGCCGCTTGCCTGATTCTCTCGTAGCTTGCATTGGTGGCGGTAGTAATGCGATTGGTTTATTCCACCCGTTTATTGATGATGAGTCGGTGAAAATTTTCGGCGTGGAAGCGGCAGGTAAAGGCTTGGAAAGTGGCGAACATGCGGCCTCGCTTGCCAAAGGAAAACCAGGTATTTTACATGGAAACCGCACTTACTTGCTGCAAGATGATGATGGCCAAATTCAAGAAGCGCATAGTATTTCAGCAGGACTTGATTACCCCGGTATTGGCCCAGAACATAGTTACTTAAATGATATTGGCCGTGTGAATTACGTGAGCGTAACGGATGATGAGGCGCTCGCTGCCTTCAAAACTTGTACCGAAAAAGAGGGTATCCTGCCCGCATTAGAACCAAGCCATGCACTGGCTTATGTCGCAAAAATTGCACCAGACTTGCCGAAAGACCATCTGCTAGTAATGAACCTTTGTGGCCGTGGTGATAAAGATATTTTCACCCTCGCTGAAGCTTTCGGAGTAGACTTATGAGCAAACGATTAAGCGATAAATTCGAAAGCCTAAAAGCGGCAAATAAAACAGCCTTTATCCCCTTTATTATGGCGGGCGACCCTGATGCTGCGGCGAGTTTAGAATTTCTAAAAGCGCTCCCTGCAGCAGGTGCAGATATTATCGAAATAGGTATGCCATTTTCTGACCCGATGGCAGATGGCCCCGTGATTGAAGCGGCAGGTAACCGTGCGTTGGAGGGCGGCATGACGCTGGCCAAAACGTTAGAGCAAGTAGCGGCATTTCGGATAGCTGATACACAAACGCCGATTATCTTAATGGGATATAGCAACCCGCCTTACATTATGGGCTGGGAGAAATTCTGTAAGGATGCCAAAGCGGCAGGCGTGGATGGTTTAATTCTCGTCGATTTACCGCCAGAAGAAGAAGCGGAAGCGACAGGCTTCTTGGCCGAAAATGAGATTGATTTAATTCGCCTAGTAACCCCAACAGCTGACGCTGCACGCCGCGAAGTGATTCTAAAATCGGCCAGCGGTTTTGTTTATTATGTATCTGTCGCCGGTATTACGGGCGATAAATCGGCCAGCAATAATGCACTCGATACGGCCATGAGCGATTTGCGCGCTCAAACAAAACTGCCACTCGCCATAGGTTTCGGCATTAAAACGCCTGCACAAGCGGCTGAGACGGCAAAGCATAGCGATGCGGTTGTCGTAGGTTCGGCCATTGTGAAATGCTTACACGAACAAGGCGCAGATGCAGCGCTGAAGTTAGTGAGCGATTTGGCGACTGCGACCCATTCAGTCTAATTCGATAATTCTGTTTAAACCATATTGAGCGTCCCATGCGTTGCCGTAGATTGGCTCGCCAGGGTTTAGTTTATTTTGTAATCCTAAAACTGTGCCTTCTAGTAGAGCTTCTATGCATTTTGCGATATCGGCATCAGCCGAAGATACGCGATGTTCGATATGTTTATTATCCAGTGGTTTGTCGGGCAGGCGTAGCGCGCAGGAGCGGTTGTTGGGCCCCCAGCATATGTGGGTAGGGGAGTTTTGGCCGTGTTTGACGAAACGTTCTGTGTCGTTAGGTGAGAAAGTTTTGAGATTATTTGGCATGGTCTCTAACAGGCCGCCGAGTGTGTGTAAGAGCGGCGTGCTGTAAGTGCCATCTTCGCTGCGGGTGAAAATATTAATGCCATTCTCGTCGGCTAGGTGGAGGTGAAAATGCAGGGCACTGCCGTAATTATTGGCGTGAGGTTTAGCGCTGAAATCAGCATCGAGATGGCTCGTGATAGTTTCGCGTAAGTTGGTGGCGAAGGTGACGAACTCACTCGCATCATCAAAGGTTTTGGTGGCAATTTCATATTGCTTGTCGCCCCGTTCTTTTTCGGCGGGGAGGCAGTTTTTGCAAATCTCATTGAGCGTTTCTAGAATCGTTTCTTCGTTCAAATTATCAGCTACATAAAATTCAAGCTCCATCGCCAGAACGGGATGAAGCTTGAATTCGTCTTTTAATAGTTGCAAATAATTATGCAACGACAGAGTCAATCCACTCTTGGATTTTTGACTTTGGTAACGCGCCCACTTTTGTGCCGATTACTTCGCCGTTTTTGAAAATCATCATGGTTGGAATACCGCGAACACCGTATTTACTGGGTGTGTCTGGGTTATTGTCGATGTTTACTTTAGCAACGGTTAGCTTGTCGCCAACTTCGCCTGCTAGCTCATCAAGAATAGGGCCAACTTGTTTGCATGGACCACACCATTCTGCCCAGAAATCAACCAAAACTGGTTTATCTGATTTTAATACGCGTGTTTCAAAATCGCTATCTTCAATATGTTCTGCACCCATGATGCGTTCTCCTTTTGTTTAATTATTCACTTTATCTGCGATAAAGTGGCGCTCAAAGCCGCGCATGCTTCGCCGAGTTATCGGCGGGCTGGCATTGCCAGCCTATCCGCGAGAATTGAACTTTTATTAGATAGTATTTAAGCACCTATGGGCGTAATTGCAAGGGGCATGAGGCGAGGAATTGCAGTCCATAATATTGCGGCCCTCACTTGCTTGTTGGGATAAATAGGGGCGATGGCATCAACATAAGCCTGCATTTGCGCGGCGTAATATTCGGGTAGTTGTGCGGACGAGGCAGGAACATGCTTGCCAGTTTTATAATCGACAATCAGCACGGCATCGTCTGTAATGATAAGCCTGTCTATTTGGCCTGATAGCACTTGGCCATCGGCGAGTTTGGCGGTTACAGGCACTTCGGCTTGCGATGCTTTGCTGAATACTTGGGCAAAACGGCTGTCGTTTAACACCGCCATCGCTTCGGCTATCCATTCATTGCGCGATGCCTCGTCGATGCTTTGTTTCTTGAGTAAAATATGGGCGGAAGCTTTGCGTTTTTCAGGCGCAATATCGGGCAAAATTTCTAATAGATGGTGAATGAGCGTACCACGTTTTGCCGCTGCCTTGGCAAGAGGCGAATCTTGCGCGGGTTCAGGTAAATTCGGGCGCGATGGCATGAGTGGGCGCGGCGGCATAGGTTCTACAGGCTTGGGGCTATTTATCCATGTAGGTAAAGTGGCAGTGGCTTTAAGTTCGACCATTTTTTCCTCTTCCGCATCAGCAGGAGGGAAGTTATCTTCCAGCAATAAAGTACCATCATCTTGTGGTTTTGCGATATCTTCCATGGCGCTATGAATGTAATCGTACCAGCTGCCTGCGGGAATTTTCTTGCCATCTTTGGCAAGTTTTCCGCCAATGTAAAGCTCATCGGCTGCGCGGGTAAGAGCCACATAAAGTTGACGGCGATATTCGCGTAATTCGGCCTGTTTATTTTCGTCTTTTAATTCTTGCACGCGCACCAAGTTAGCCGCATCGTAAGGGGCGAATAAAACAGTATCATTCACCCAAAGCAGTTTGTCGCTTTTGGTGGGTTTACCGGTGGTGTCGGGCAAAATAACAATAGGCGCTTGCAAGCCTTTACTGCCATGTACGGTCATCACGCGCACGCCGCCGCCTGCTTGTTCCATCTCGCGTTTGATGGTAATTTCTTCGCGCCGTACTTCTTGCATAAACCCTTGCAAGCTGGGCGGAGAAATTTGTTCGTAATTGCGCGCGAGTTTCAATAGTTCATCAAGCGCATCATGCACTTGAACGCCCAGTTGCGCCGCGAGTTTGGAGCGCCCGCCTTGCGCTTCTAAAATATGCGATAGCAATTCATAGGGGCGTAGGTAATCGACCTTATTGAGCCATGCGCTTAACACACTGGCAATCTCTGGTTGATGGGTTTTCACCGATTCCCAAAGGCTGCCGCTGCGCCCATGAGCGAGGGTGAATAATTCATCTTCGCTAATGCCAAAGAGGGGAGACTTTAAAACACAGGCGAGCGATAAATTATCGGTAGGCAGTAGCAGAAAATCGGCCACGGCCAGCACATCTTGCACGGCAATTTGTTCGTGCAGTTTAATTCTATCTTCACCCGCCACGGCAATTTTATATTTTTTTAACGTGCGGATGAGGCGATAGAAGAACGAGGTTCTGGTGCGCACTAATATTAAAATATCTTCGGGCTTAATGGCGCGGCCACGTGCAGGAATATGACGCTTTTTTTCTAGCCAATCGCCGATGGTAGTGGCGATATAATCGCATAATTC
>JALZUV010000091.1 GCA_023301245.1 Rickettsiales bacterium | reverse complement strand
CTGCGATATCGTAGAAAAAGATGGCGAAAATTGCGATGGCGATGAGGTGTTTGTTGATGGAACATTCAATGACGGTGTCACACCTGCTAATTTATATGATGATATTTTAATCTGGAAAACAACGAGCGGCATTTATGCCTATGGTGCAACGGGCGATGTTGTTAGCCGCTATAGTGCGCTGGTGCCTTCAGCGATTATTGAAACTACCGCGACTAATGGTGGTGATTTTGGCGGATATTCTGCCATGGCAACCTGGGTAGATGTTAACGGTTGTCCTGCTGCTAGTAACTACAAAATTTGCGCTGCAAATGATGTCGTGCGTTATACGCAGGAAAATGGCGACAATACGTTAGATGGGTGGGTTACAGGAACTGCTAATTTAGATTGTGCAGGCTGGGGAAATACGACAACTAATGGCTCCACGTGGGACAGTGGAAGATTGTTCCGTACAGGCTGCTCTTCGGCAAAACCCGTGCTTTGTTGCCAGTGGAATTAAGCAGTATGAGTATAACAACCCATTCTCGTAAATCAGGTTTCTCGCTTCTTGAGCTATCGATAGTATTAGCAGTGGTGGCACTTGTGGTGGGGATGAGTCTTTCGGTTGGCGATAGGCAGATTGAACGCGAGCAAGTGCGTAACAGCTTTAACGAATTAAAGGTAATTAAAGAATCGCTTAGAATGTATGGCGAGCGCTACGGAAAATTGCCGTGTCCGACTCCCATTACGCTCGATAAAGATGACGATAATTTTGGTTTACCTGCTGCCGATTGCGATGCTACGCCCACGGCTGGTGTTACGCATATGGCGAGTTACGGAATTAAAAGAGGGGGCGTTCCTTATAAAGTCCTAGGCTTATCTGCCGAATTTGCCGCCGATGAATGGGAGGCTCGCTATAGCTACCAAGTAACAGATTTTTTAATTAGATCGCTCGATACGGATGATGAAGGCGTGGTGCAAATTTTCGATAGAGGCAATAACGTCATTACCGACGAAGCGGCTTTTGCTGTTTACAGTTATGGTAAAACAGGCTTGGGCGGTATAAATCACGATGATTTGTCGAGCGAGGCTTGCGATTTAGCTACCTTAGATGCCCAAAATTGTACTGCTGTTGAAACCGATAAGCTAATAGATTCCTCCATCCGCGAAACCGATGTGGCGGCAGATTTTTACGATGACTTGCTAATTTGGAGCAAGCGCATGAATATTCTAAATAAGGTTGCAACCATTACCCCAGAGGGGCCGATTGCAATCAGCTGTCCTGCTGGCGCTGGAGTGACGATTAATGGGATAGGTGCAAATGACCTCTCAGGCCGTGTAAGCAATGTAGGCGATGTTAATGGCGATGGTTACAGTGACTTTATTATTGGTGCCTCAGGTGGAGACCCTAATGGTAAGAATGCTAGCGGCGAGAGCTACCTAATATTTGGTAAGGCCGCGGGGTGGAAAACCGATATAGATTTAACTGCTCTAGATGGTACGAATGGTTTTGTCATTAACGGAATTGATGTCGCTGATAACAGCGGTGATATAACGGGCGGCGGCGGCGATATTAACGGTGATGGCTATGATGATATTCTAATTGGTGCTTTTCGGGGTGATCCCAATGGTGAAGCTGATGCAGGTGAAGGTTACGTAATATTTGGTAAACTCAATGGTTGGACGCCTGTTTTGAATCTTTCCACTTTAGACGGCACCAATGGATTTGTAATTAATGGCATTGATGCGGGTGACCGCGCAGGTTATGCAGTTTCAAATGCAGGCGATGTTAATGGTGATGGTTTTGATGATATTATTATGGGTGCTTATTTGGCTGATACGAATGGTGCTGACTCAGGAGAAGCTTACCTTGTGTTTGGTAAAGCATCCGGTTGGCCAGCTGCTGTTGAGCTTTCTACTTTAGAGGCCACAGTGGGTATTTTATATAATGGCGTTGCAGCGGGTGATTATGCTGGCAATAGCGTAGCAGGTGTGGGGGATGTTAATGCGGATGGCTATGCTGATTTTATGATAGGTGCGCTACGCGCGGATTTAAATGGAAAAACAAACTCTGGCGCAGGTTATCTTATTTTTGGTAAAGCCAATGGGTGGGTTTCGCCCGTTGAACTAGCAGATTTAACCCTAGAAAATGGGATTGTGACTCACGGTGCTGATGCAGGTGAACAGAGCAATGAATCGCTCGCCCCTGCCGGCGATGTAAATAATGATGGCTATGACGATATTTTGATTGGTGCTTCGCAAGGTAGGCCAAACGGAATTTTTGGCGCGGGCAAAGCTTATATTGTGTTTGGTAAAGCTACTAACGATTGGGTCTCACCTACTGAACTATCCGCCTTAAATGGTATTACAGGTACAATGTTTGCAGGGATTAGCCCTTTAGATTATACTGCCAAGAAAATTTCAGGTGTGGGCGATGTTAATGCGGATGGCTTTGATGATATAATCATTGGGGCGCATGGCGCTGAGAATGGTTCACTTTCTGATGTTGGTAAAAGCTATATTGTATTTGGTAAAGCGGGCGGCTGGGGTGCTTCAAGTAACCTAGCAGATTTAGATGGAACTGACGGTTTTTCGCTTAATGGTATTGCTGGCGCCGACCAGAGTGGCTCTTATCTTTCTAGCGCAGGCGATGTGAATAATGATGGTTTTGATGATTTCCTTATTGGCGCCGCACAATCTGATGCTGGCGGTGTGAACTCAGGGCAAACTTATTTAATCTTCGGTAACCCTAATTGGTCGAGCACTTCTGGGGTTATTGAGCTTGATGCGTTGGAAGACCCTGCCGAATGTACGGCCAATGCTTGCCCGCTAACAGTTGATGTGAATTTAGATGCTAATGCGGCGCAAACCAGTTGGAATATTTACCGCAAAAGCGACAAAAAGAAAATTCTAAAAAGCGACTATAGTGCAGCGGATAATAACGCAGTTGAAACGATAAATCATGCGTTGCCGCGCACGGCGGAAGATTATGTCATTACCCTAGAAGATTTAAATTTAGATGGGTTTGTATCGGTCAGCGATAAGCTGCAAACTACCATGATATCGGATATTTCTCTTAAAACTGGGCCAACCGATTTTGGGCTTTGTATGAAGGAATTCACCGCAGATTCTACCTGTGGCTTTACCAATGGTGCAACCACTAACATGGT
>JALZUV010000090.1 GCA_023301245.1 Rickettsiales bacterium | reverse complement strand
ATCAACTGTGTAAGGGCGCACCAAACGTTCCCCTATCGGACGCGTGCGCGCGGTTCATAATTAACGCCCAAAACGCGATATCCGGGTGAAAATCGGGAGTGAGGTTGACACGCCTCCTGGCAGCCAAACAAAATGTGAACGGAATCACGCGACCGATTAAACGGCTTCGATACGACCCACCACGGAAACAGTCTACGTCCTAGATGTAACTCGGTTGCTTCCGCGGAAAACCGACAGAGAAACTAAATTGAGCAAACAAAACTCGCATCCGCAGACCGCGGTTTTCATTGCTCCTAGTCAGCCTTGATTATATTACTGTGGAATGGTTGGTGCACCGTAGGACCGCCGTTCCTCCTTTTTACGTGGCCCGTAAACTTGTGCACGACGTACTGTGCATACTGATCTGCCTACGGACAACATTTGTATGTCCCCAAATCAAGTCCTCACGCCTTCGGTGTCTACCGGAGGCACCGGAAGATGTTGTTCTAATATGCCTTATGCATCGTCCAACTTTTACCCCCGTGACTTCGCACAGACGGGGACCTGCTTGATCTTTGTGTTTGAAAGTCTTCTGGTCGTCTCTACTATTTTCCGCTTGTGTAGTGTACCGGTTCGTTCACATGGTAATACCCTCGGGTTAGGGTTCGGACTACCACCTGGTTCCGTGAATACCACCGACCCTGGCTGTACGGGTTGCAGGTCTCGGTTTTGGCTCCCCAGCGTTTTGGCGTTTCGGGTTGGCCCCACCCACGGGCGGTGCCCTCACCTCTAGCAGTCGCTGCGCTACTTCGTTAGTTACCTTCTACGCCCCACCTTGGGTGCTACTTGCCTTTATCAGCACGTGCTACCACTCCGATACGTTGGCCGTTTCCCTACGCCTGTTGTTACGTCGCACATCGCGGATGTCCACTCCATAGGTTCTTGGTTACGATATATATCACCCTTTTACTACAGTACTGGATAGACTTTATATCTCCTTGGTGAATTTCCGAGCGTGAATACGAACCGTCCGCACGCTCTTCTGAGGGCTTTGCGTGGAGTCCTCCGCGGTCCCGGTTCTCCATCGATTCGACTCCGTTTCCGACTGCTAGTGTTACCACTTCGACAAGGATATCCAACTTCTCGGCGACGTTCACATTTACCACCGAGTTCACTCGTTCGCCGCGTGGCAAGGAATCCGACCCGTCGAATATTGTTGATTGCATGATCTACGCGGTTACAGCAAGTTGCACAAGGGCTACTTCTGAATATATGGTTTGCCGCTCTTTTCACTTCAAACCACAAAAATACCGGCCTCATCCCAGGAATCATCCACTTTCCCCGAGCAGCAAGATGCTGCCATAGCTTTCTTAAAACTAGCGCGGTCTTCGCGTCCAGTATGTGCGTGATCGGCCCTCCGAAAAAGGACGGCCCGGTCGCCGACACCGACTTCGCATGAAACCTGTTCGCCCTCCGCATAGACGTGCCAACACCATAAATGTGTTCATATTTTATTCCTTTAACTTTGTTAGCCGCGCTGCTGAGCTGTGTTATTCGGTCACCCAACTGCGTGATGGCTCCAGCATGCGACTCCACTTGCTTGCCTAGCTTCGGGATGGCGCCTTCTTGCGATTTCTGAACTTGGTTGATGTGCTTGCGTCATGCCCGACGGTACTCCACCCCCTGTGCACCCCATTGTTCATTCGTCTCGGCCTCCGCCTAGCCGAATCTAACCCAACCACCTCCCACTGGGTTCGGCATCTTGAAACAACCACCATGCTTGCTACACGTGTCTTCCGTGAATATGTGTGCGAAAAGCAACACGAAAATTCCCAAACGGGTACGAGGAACTCAAGGTAGTTACCGTATTCCGCTTATTCTTATGGTTCTGACTGTTATCCTCGTACTGTTTGTTTTTATGGCGTTCAGATGGTCCTCCACCGTGTGTCTTTGCTATCCCCCCACTTGAGACCAGTCACCCTCGTGTCGGTGTCTCTTGCTGGACTTGCAATAATACATGATCTGAAAATCAATTCGACACGCCCGTCCTTGATTATGAACGAGTATTCCGATTGGCACATTTTAAACCTTCGGACGTTTGTTATCGCCCGGGTTGACACTCCCACACACCGTCGTACTATTTCGTCGGACTTTCCGTGATAACTTTGTGGATATATCCGCCCTTACATGTTCGTCCTTGGTTGTGAAGTGTTATGCAAACTGACACAGTTGTAAACGTACTACGCCGTTCTTAACGCTATGTGTGCTGCTATCTGGACCCGACCGCTCCCCCCGAGACCGGACATCGGTACCACTCGTTGATTCGCAAGACTCAGCTCGTCCACTACCTTGCAAGAAGCAAGACATCACATAAGTTTTTCCCAGACGAGGACGGGAGATTCCCTCCGTTAATTAACCCGTTCCTATAACATTTACGGTTCGTTTTTCTGACACGTTCCGACGCTGTGTCTTTTGTTATTACTCGGCTTGGTACCAGTCATACTCGTGGATTTATATGTAGCCGAGCTTTCTCTAAGAACGTTCTGAATTCTCCACACTCCATTTGTTTTTGGTGAATATGCTTCATTGGTTCGGCATGCCACCGACATTACAGACAGTTTACCATGTAATGTGCACCCCGACACCGCTATTACTGCGTGTAACAGCCCTGCTACTCCATGTAGTAGCATATTCAGTCTTTATACCATCTCCGTGAGTCACGCATCGCCTTCCCGGAGACCTACTCACCGGAAATCCGACGAACTTCTAGCGTAATTCCTGTCGTGGTTACCCTGGCCCGCTTCCCCCCGGGGCGGCACCAGTCCTACATCGTTGGTTTATTTCGTACTGGATTTGCCGTTGATAACCTCCATAATATTCCTTACTTCACAACCTGTGGAAGATTATTTACCCAGTAAGGCCCTGCGTAACTTGTACACCGCCTTCCCGGTACCCTAATTTATCTAGGTAATGTCCTTTCGCACCCGAATAATATACCCAAATTGGATACTATCTACCGTTTTTGATAGTCCTGTTTGACGCGTGCTTTACTCCGTTCGTTGCGCATAGTGTGTTGCCCTCTTGGATTTGGGTAAAGTATCGTGGCCAGGTCTTGAGTACTAAAACTATCTTCGTGTCGACGTACTTCGACACCAATATAACCATGGCCTAGATGCATCAAAATTATTGTTTGATGTATCTTATATTTATTTGTCCATTAGTTGGTGTATTATTATTCTCGACCGCTCGTTTTCTTGTCCGTTCAAGCGTATTTTCAAAAATATAAACACGTTCCACTACTACTGTTCCTGCACGTCCGACCAACTTCGTCGTGACTTATCATGTTTGTCTTCTCCCGTCGAAAACGTAATTTATAAATACCGATGTATACCAGGTACCTGGTATATAATACCGTATGATCACAGTTGTTCATACTTGGATTACTTCCAGAATCCAAGAACCACCACCTCCGTACAGGTACGCACACCTATATGATACGTATATAAGTACATGCATACCAGAGGGTTTGAAACTGATATTAATCGGTAATTGAGCCTGACGCCGTGTTTCCGTAGGCCAATACGACAGGCCCCTTGAATATTCAAGGATTTCCCATATTCCATTATGATTTGACCACAAAAGTACTTTGCTCTCGAATTGTGTCAATACATTATTGGCACCCCCCGCTCGAAATCCAAAAGGAAACCCTCGGGGCTGACTTTCACACAGCCCCGTTCATACATCGTCTGTACACACGCAAGTCAA
>JALZUV010000089.1 GCA_023301245.1 Rickettsiales bacterium | reverse complement strand
GTGGCGGCTTTGCGCTCTAACCCTAGCATCATACCGCCGATGATGGTGGCGCCTGAACGCGAGGTTCCCGGTATCATCGCCAGCACTTGGCAGAAGCCAATTTTAAGCGCCAGCTTCCAGCTCATTTCTTCAACATGATGAGTGCGCGGTTGCGGTTTAATCACCTTCTCAACCAGCAGAATAATTATTCCACCCACCACGAGCATTATCGCCACCACCAGCGGCGAGAATAAAACCGATTTTATAAAGCTATGCGCAAACACACCAATGACGGCGGCGGGTAAAAATCCGATAGTAATATTAGTAATAAAGCGCCGCGCCTTCGCATCTTTGGGCGCATCAAGCACACTCGAAATCAGCTTCGCACGATAGAGCCAGCAAATAGCAAGGATAGCCCCCAGCTGAATAACAATCTCAAACACATGACCTTTTGGCCCTGCAAAATTCAGCAAGTCGGTCAGCAAAATAAGATGCCCCGTCGAAGATATCGGAAGGAACTCCGTCACCCCCTCAACAATGCCGAGTAATAATGCCTGCCATGTAGTGTCGGTTATCATTAAGCCGCTTGTCTCACCGCTCGCCAGCCGATATCTGTACGGTGGAAACCTTGGGGCCAGTCGATTTTGGCAACGGTGGCATAGGCTTGGGCGCGGGCAGTTTCAAAGTCAGTCGCTTTGGCACAAACGCCTAAAACTCGACCACCTGTGGCAAGAGTCTTTCCATCTCTAATCTTCGTGCCTGCGTGGAAGATAATTCCACCAGCATCGCTTAAACCTTTGATTTCAGTATTTTTCTCGTAAGCTTCGGGGTAGCCATTGGCGGCTAGCACCACACAAACCGCGGCGTCATCTGATAGGCTCAACTCGGTTTCGGGTAAGCCTTCGCCTTTGGCACAAGCCATCAGTAGTGGCACAATATCAGACTCTAAACGCAGCATAAGCACCTGCGTTTCGGGGTCGCCAAAGCGCACATTATATTCGATAAGTTGCGGCCCTTTATCGGTTATCATCAGCCCAGCAAACAAAATACCACGGAAGATGCTACCCTCTTTTTGCATCGCATGCATCGTGGGTTCGATAATCTCGCTCATCACTCGGGCGTTCATTTCATCTGTCATCACAGGTGCGGGGCTGTATGCCCCCATACCACCCGTGTTTAGGCCAACATCGCCCTCGCCTACACGTTTATGATCTTGCGCGCTGCCCAGCATTTTCACGCTAAGGCCATCGCATAGCGCGAAAAAGCTGGCTTCCTCGCCTTGCATCCATTCTTCAATCACCACCTCGGCACCTGCATCGCCAAATTTACCGCCGAATATATCGTCAATCGCGGCCAGTGCTTCTTCGTTAGTTTCGGCCATAATAACGCCTTTACCTGCGGCTAGACCATCGGCTTTAATCACAATAGGTGCTGGGTTTTGTGCAATATATTCTTTCGCCAGTTCTGCATCAGCAAAGCGGCCATAAGCCGCCGTGGGAATATTATATTTCGCGCAAATATCTTTGGTGAAGCCTTTTGACCCCTCCAATTGAGCGGCGGATTTCGAACAGCCAAATACGTTAATTTTTGCAAGGCGTAACTCATCTGACCAACCTGCAACAAGCGGTTGCTCTGGGCCGATGACCACCAAATCAATCGCATTATCTTTACAGAAGAAAACGGCCTCGTCAGCAGTATTAATCTCAACGCTGGTCGCCTCTTGAGCGATGCCGCCATTGCTGGGGGCGCAATAGAGTTCTTTCACCAACGGTGATTGTTTTATTTTCCATGCGAGGGCATGTTCACGCCCGCCCGAACCAATTAGTAGAATATTCATCATTGCTCCTCTTGTGATGCTTTGTATAGTCTGCCTTATGAGCGAACTCAAGCCTACACATAACCTTCCTGAATTTTCTGTTTCAGAAGTCTCCAATGCGTTAAAGCGCGTGGTGGAAACGAACTTTAGCCACGTGCGCGTGCGCGGCGAAATTGGCGGATTCCGCGGGCAGCATAGTTCAGGTCATTGTTATTTCTCGCTCAAAGACGAGAAAAGCAAAATTGATGCGATTATCTGGAAAGGCGTTTATGGACGCCTGCGCTATAAACCTGAAGAAGGCATGGAAGTGATTGCCACGGGCAAACTCTCCACCTTTGCGGGGAAATCTTCTTACCAAATTCTGATTGATTCGATTGAGCCTGCGGGCGAAGGCGCATTAATGGCGCTGCTAGAAAAGCGCAAAAAAGAACTGGCGGCTGAAGGCTTATTTGCCGCTGAACGTAAACTTCCACTGCCTTATTTGCCGCAAACTATCGGTGTTATCACCTCGCCCACAGGCGCAGTCATCCGCGATATTTTGCATCGCTTGGCCGATAGAATGCCAAGCCATGTGCTGCTTTGGCCTGTTGCGGTGCAGGGCGAAAAATCGTCAGAACAAATTACCCACGCCATTAACGGCTTTCAAAGTTACGCCACCAAGCCCGACCTTATTATCGTGGCGCGTGGCGGTGGGTCGATAGAAGATTTATGGCCGTTTAATGAGGAAAATGTGGCGCGTGCTGTGGCAGCTTCGACCATTCCCATTATTTCCGCCGTTGGGCATGAAACCGATACGACACTGATTGATTATGTTTCAGACCAGCGTGCGCCAACCCCCACTGCGGCGGCAGAAATGGCCGTGCCCGTGCGCGCCGATTTACTCTATACGCTACGCGACCACCAACAGCGAATGGACAGCTTATTACAAGCCAACTTAACACAAAATAAACAACGGATTGAGGGGCTGGCACGTGGCTTGCCAAAGCCCACCGAAATTCTGGCCAACGCTCAACAATCGCTCGATATTCTCACCGATAAACTCGGCAACTCACTCAAAATGATGGTCACGGCCAAGCAGCATAAATTGCAGCAAGCAAGCGTAGGCTTGCGCCCAACTATCTTGCAGCATCCGCTAAAAGAACAATCACGCAGCCTGCAGGATGCTACTAGTAAAATGGATGACCGCTTTAAGCAGCTTATTGAACGTAAAGAAAACCAGCTAACCCAACTAACTGGCAAACTCGCCTTGCTAGATTATAACCACGTGCTTAAACGCGGCTTCGCCATGGTAAAAAATGCTGAGGGCGAATTAGTGACTAGCGTGAAGCAAGCAAGCACTGCCGCCAGTCTAACCTTCCACGATGGTGATGCTCCACTTGGCAGCGCCCCCATGATGACCAAGCCAAAGCCTAAAAAGGCAAAAGCAAAACCCGCGGATGAGCTACAAGAAAGCCTATTTTAAAATAGCTTCCGCGCCACGGTTAGGCCTTCCAACGTCGGAATTAAAATTGAATCGTAGCGGCTTTCGTCAGCCAACCTTTTATTAAATTCACGCATACCCGACCACGCCTTTTGGCTTGTGCCCTCGGGTTTTTCTGTCGCTATTACATGGCCAAATAACAACGTGTTATCGCCAATAATTAACCCGCCTTTTCTTATGTGAGTTTCTGCCCATGTAAGATAGTCAGCATAGCCGCCTTTATCTGCATCAATAAATATCATATCGAAGGGCGCTTGCGCTTCCAGCGTTTGCAGCACATCTTTAGCATCGCCAAGGTGCGGCACAATATTTAAACCTGATTGTTGGACAGTTTCTTGCAGCAACTCATAATGCTGCTTATCTTTATTAATCGCATGCACCACGCCATCATCGCCCACCGCGCGCGCCATCCACACCGCAGAGTAACCCGCCAACGAACCCACTTCGACAATCGACTTCACCCCCGCTAGTTTGATAAGCAGTTGTAGCAACTTTCCTTCTTCAGCTCCTACTTGAATACCCACTAAATGGTCATCATGGGCACTTAGTCGTGCCTTAGCATCGCGAAGAATTTCATCTTCGGCTGCGAAGGTCGCACGGATATAATCCAGTAAATCGTCTTTTTCTCTCATTTGGCCATTCTAATCGCATGACAAACCATCTGCAACGCGTTAAATAAATCCCATGATTACAGATGATGATAAGCTACACGAAGAGTGCGGCGTTTTTGGTATTAGTGGCGTAACCGATGAAGCGGCGGCTCACACCGCGCTTGGCTTACATGCCTTGCAACATCGCGGGCAAGAGGCCGCAGGTGTTGTTAGCTTCGATGGCAAACAATTTCACGCTCACCGCGCCCTTGGTTTGGTTGGCGATAACTTCAGCAAAAAATCGGTCATTGGCCGCTTAAAGGGCGATTCGGCCATTGGCCATAACCGCTATTCCACCAGTGGCGAAGCGCATATTCGTAACGTGCAGCCGCTCTTTGCAGAATTCTCATTTGGTGGCCTCGCCATTGCACATAACGGCAACCTCACTAACGCATTCACGCTGCGTGAAGAACTCATCAAAGGTGGCTCAATTTTCCAATCCACTTCCGATACTGAAGTGATTATTCACCTCATCGCGCGCAGTAAAAAAACCACGGTTGAAGACCGCGTGGTCGATGCGTTGAACCAAGTTGAAGGTGCTTATTCACTCATCGCCATGTGGCGCGATGGCATGATTGGCGTGCGTGACCCGCTAGGCGTTCGCCCACTCGTACTCGGCGATATGGGCGATGCTCACGTGCTCGCATCTGAGAGCTGCGCGTTCGATATTATCGATGCTACTTTAGTGCGCGATATTGAAGCAGGCGAAATGGTAGTTATCCGCGATGGTGAACTCACCAGTTACCGTCCGTTCGAAACCTCACCTGAGAACAGAAAGAAAAGCCGCTTCTGCGTGTTTGAATATATTTACTTCGCCCGCCCTGATTCTTATGTCGATGGCAATAATGTTTACATGGCACGCAAAGCCATTGGCGCAGAATTGGCCAATGAAAAACCTGTCGAAGCCGACCTTGTCGCCCCCGTGCCCGATTCTGGCCTACCTGCCGCCATCGGCTATGCCGAAAAAGCAGGCTTGCCGTTTGAACTAGGCATTATCCGTAACCACTATGTTGGCCGTACCTTTATTGAGCCAACCGACCAAGTGCGCCACCTCGGCGTAAAACTCAAACATAACGCCAACCGCGTGATGCTTGAAGGCAAACGCGTAGTGCTGGTCGATGACTCTATCGTGCGCGGCACGACCAGCCAAAAAATTGTCAATATGGTGCGCGAAGCAGGGGCTGCCGAAGTGCATATGCGCATCGCCAGCCCGCCTACCACTCATAGCTGCTTTTATGGGGTAGATACTCCCAGCCGCGACAAACTATTAGCCGCTAATATGACCGTCGAAGAAATGGCCAAACATATCGG
>JALZUV010000088.1 GCA_023301245.1 Rickettsiales bacterium | reverse complement strand
CTTCACCTCCGCCAACTCCAAAGGAGTCCACTCCCGAGACTCGCCCGAATCACCACCACCACTCACTTTCAGCTTCATACCCTCACCCTACAGCCCAATTAAACCAAGTCCAAACCTAAAACATGCCTGGCATGTTTTTTAGCATGTTTTTTACTACCTGCAATTGTAGCGATAATGAAAATAAGTTGGTAAGATTAAGTTCTCCGAATAAACATAATTGAATGGAATACTCGCAATTACACGAACCAACTGAAGATCAGCTTCGTTCAACTGAATGGGACTTAGTAGTAATTGGGAGAGGCTATTCAGCTCTTGTCAATTGCATGACGAGATATCACACGGGAAAGCTACCTCCAAAGACGTTGCTTGTTGGGAAAGGAGACCCTTGGAGTAAGTATGCTGACCACCCAATGGGGCAGCACGCTCCGCTTTTGGCCTTACCGGGTTATCCTGAGGAGTCTCAACCACGTTCTGAACCACGCGAAGAGTTTTTGTCGTCTGCAAAGTTTGCGGAATACAACAGAAAACAGGCTGCGTTCCTTCAAACCAAAGGTGTGTCATTTGCGACGTGCCTTATCGAAGACCCGTTGCAATACCTTCAAAATCAATGGCTATTAACGTTGAATCGAGATGGAAATCCCGTCACTGTGCGGGCTAATCACGTTGACGTTTGCACCGGCCCGGGGCCAGGAAGACTTTTCCAACCGGCCACAGGTCGCGTATTCGGGCCATGGGCTGCGGGCGTTCGAGGCAGTTTCGATGTGACTCTGTTGCAACAGCTGGCTGATGACAGTGGAAATAAGATTTCAATAGGCGAGCGATTCATGCAGCAGACCGACATACAAGGTCGTGTTCTGGTAGTTGGTGAGGGGCCTTTGACAGCTTCGATTGTAGAACACGCGATTCGGATCGGGGCTAGTTCTGTTACGTGGGTTGGAAGACCACTCGAAATGGCAGCCCTTTCATTTCCCGAGTCAACTCGCTACGACAGCCTTATTAGCAATGCACCTGCCATTCGACAAACATACAAAGAGTTTAAAGAAGCGATTGATGCAGGACAAATCCCTGAAGTCGCTAAACTTAGGGAAGACCTTGCTCCGGTTAATGAAAAACTCACAGTGGTATTGGGGCGGATTAGCTCGGTAGCATCTAACGCCGTTATATTAGTTGAGGATCGAGATTTTGGAATACACGTTCTAACTTCCGAAACTCAGGAGCATCATCCGTCCGGTGAATCGCCAGAACACTTATACGATTTTATCGTGGTCTCTGCGTCGAGCGAAAACATTGAATCCGAAAAGAGAGCTGCCGCCCATTTACTATGTTCGCTGCCTAAGACTATTGCGCGAGACAGGCCACTAAATCCAATTGAGCGATTTGGGATGTTTGCCGGTCTGGAGGTTCAAAATAAGTCACTACGCGTTCTAGGAACTGTTGCGCGAAACCCCACGTTGATGGGGAAGTCCGTAATAGATTCCGACAACAATCAAGAAGTCGAGTATCGAAAATGGGTTTCGAGTCTTTCACCTCAGGCGCGAATGCCCAACGATACAATGGGAATCACAATCGGGGCGGCGGCGATCGCTAGCGCTAACGATTTCTACGATTCGACGAGCCCGGATGAATGTGCACAAACTGCGCAACTGACAGACGGCGAGTTAAAGAGCCATCGCGCTGGTACACCGGCAGCAATTGTTGAAGGAACTCCCAATCTCGCAAGCTACGAAGTTTTTCCTAGACAAGCATGAGTCGTCTGGAAGCGATCTCGCGTTGCTTGCTAGTCAATAGCTCAATGTTTTCTAATTCGGGAATTCGCGAACCAAGCATCATCCAACGTTGGAATCCAAATTCGCCTGCTAAAGGCCTGGCATTATCATTGATTCGCCAGTAGTGCCCGTCGATGTAAGGCGACGCATCAAAGTCTGTACCAGTTAAATCAAGCCAGTCCAGCTTTCCCAATCGCCCATCATTGATTGCCTCGCAAATGCACCGGACACCAGCTTCTGTAACTCCTTGATTTCCGGACAAATCGATCGACCGTAGTTTCGAAAGTTGCGCCGACGAGAAGAACTCGCGGATATAGTCATCTGACAAGTTCAGACGTGATAAGTCCAATGACTGCAAAAACGGCACATTTGGGGCATTTGCAATATAGTCAATTCCGGTATCGACACTCGTCAAATTGAGGTGCTGTATTCTTCTGTCAGTTGCGACAAAATCAGATGCATCTAGCCCAATCGATCGAGCTGCAACTGCTTCAACCGGATAGACCAATGTTTGAGTGATCTCAACCGGAAGTAAATGGCTAACAGTCTGAGAGCGAAACCCTCCTATTTTGGAGAGTTGCCCCACACATTCTTTGTAATCCTCTAACGGAATTTCAATGATCTTAGTTTGGTATTCAGAAAACTGAAGGCCGCACATTGGAACGACTAGGCATGCGCTAGTATTCGCAGATGAGAGCAGCATCCTAACTCGAGTAGGAAGACTGGTTTGTCCATATCTAAGTGCCATTAGGTTAACCAGCTAGTTCGATGAGCGAGTCACCAGCAGCCTCGGCAATCGCTGGTGAGTGTGTTGCCACCAAGACGTGAGCATTAGATGACTTCAACGCAGCTTTGAGATCTTTCATAAATTCCATCTGCCATTCTAAGTGCAGTGAGATTTCGGGCTCATCAATCAAGATTAAATCTTCACTACTGGCAAAGAACAAGAGATCGTAGAAGAAGATCATCTCATGTTGTTCACCAGACGACAAATCTGAAACATCAAGAGTTGATCCAGATTGAGACTTAAAAACAAGACCACGCTCTGAATCAATTGCGAGACTCTTGAATTGAAACCGCAATCTTGTCCGTTCCAGCAGAATCCTGAGTTTTTCCCCAAGTTCGTCGAATATTGAGAGCTTTTGACGCATGTCATTTACATAGATCGAGAACACGTCCAGTCGCCCCCTGATTAGCTCCAAAACATCTGCATCGCCTTCACTCCAAATTACGTCCTCTGACTCTGTAAGAAGACCTAAGTCCGTCAATTCTCGGCGTTTCGCATCAAGTTGTTTAAACTCTTGAAGAACTTCTTCGGCGGAAGTTCTCTTGAAGTCTTTAGCCACCATTCTTTTGACAGTTGAACGATCCAAACGTTCCGTAAGCTTTCCATACTCAAAGAGCGCAAGGTTGATTCGATTAACGAGATCAAGTGAATACCTTCCAATAGTGCGATTTTCGTCGGAAGGACGTCGTCGTCGCGGTCCTCTTCTTGTATTTGGCACCAGCTTGGAATCTGTCAGCCTGTCTGTTCCGATTAGTCGAACGTTGCACTTCGATTGTATTGAACGAAGATCGTGGTTAGTTTGATCGGCTGTATCTCCTCTTCCGATATGAGATGCAACTCTCTTAATTGCTGTATCGCGGTCAATGATTTCTCCATCAACACGATCCCTAAATTTGTTTTCATCAATGCTCATCCAATCTCCACCGTTGCGATCGAGCAATTGAACGATTCTTTGCTGCGGTAATTCTGTATGCTGATAGACACCATTAAACTTTTCATGCCCGATATTCATCGCATATTCGACCACCGAATTGTCGGAGCTGTCGCTCTTCTTAAATACGAGCGAATCACCACTAGCGAACGTAAGCTCAAAGCGCTGAAAAGGAATGCGATGAATGATTTCAGTGTCGCCTGTTAGAGCCTCGCGTATCATGCGTAGGACGATGGTCTTCCCGACCCCATTGGAGCCATGGATTACCGTAACACTTGAATTTGGAAGGAATTCAATTCGATGGTCAAACACACTGAACAGACCAAGGACGGCTATCGACTTCAGTGGATCACTGGTTGTTTTTGCGTCTTGCTCGTCGGACATCATAGGGCAGGCTCAAGCTTTAATTGAAGAAATTCAAGGTAAATGTATATTATTGCAACAGCGTTGAGAAAAAGAAACACATGCTAGGCATGAATGACACGAAGTTAAGGGCCATTTCAGCTCGTAAATCATTGGAGAATCAAAGGTTTTCGGCAAGAATATGCTGGGCATAGCGAAAAATAGTATCCTCACCGCATCCGTAGTTGAGGGGTTGGCGCGCTTCAAATGACCTCAAACTCGGGGCAGGTTTTGGAGGGTTTCGTGGCCCGCTTGTTGAGAATTCAAACTCAAGGAAGCTTTCCCGAATCACGCTCCGGATCGTGGAAATATTCAGTCAAAGGCTTCTTCATCCACATGACGAGCAAAGTCCATGGACTCGTGAAGGATGCG
>JALZUV010000087.1 GCA_023301245.1 Rickettsiales bacterium | reverse complement strand
TGTGTACGGGAAGTGGCTTTTTGGGCCATACACTGTTTCTGTTTTTACGTGCCATGTTAGGGCTGTGGTTAGGCGGGTCCTTGGGTGTGACGGTAGGCATGTTTTTGGCGTAAGCCATCAACTGTGCTTCGTCTATGGTTATTGTAAGTTCCCTATCCGCAACTTCGGATGCTACGTTTATCATATGAGCAGTTATACGACGTTCAAAAGACCCGTAATCAATATCCGGCATCACGCATTCTGGTGGGTTTGGTCTATCGTAGCTAGCGCGGCGCGTAAACGCTCCCCCTATAGAGTAATCACTAAGGTCTCCCTCTTGTATGCTTTCCTGTACCCACGAAGGTAATCCCGTGGAGACCTCTATGCTTAGTTCTTGTCGTTCTAGTTCTTGTCTCAGCGAACTCATAGCTGTCGATGCGCGGCTTGCACACCTTCCTAAGTCCCGAGCGGCGCTGGCTGCGCTTGCGGAACCCGCTACTCGTTCGGAGGAGGCATGAGTGTTTGCATCTAGTATGTCTAGGAAGCCGAAGCGATGTCCCCTCGCGGCGTTTAATTTCGCAATATCTTCCCGCATTACGCGTTCTAACTCTTGTGCGTTTGTTAGTATTACGGACGGCCTTGTGTAAGAGGGGGGTTTTCCCTCTTTAGCCTGTAAGACGCTTTGGCGTCGTTTCTTTAGCATTGCTCGTGCTCCGTAATTAGGTGGGTAAACCCCTCCCCGCTTAATTACGTTAGCAAACGTTTGCAATGTGCGCAAGGTGTTTAGGGTTTACTGCCCCAGAGTTTGTAAGCGTTTCTACTATGTATGACAGCGAAAATTATGTTCGTCAGCCATAAAGGGTGTATGTCTCGAACAAGTCCAACTATTATAAGTATCAATGCAGATACGAGGCATACCAAGGGGCCTGAGACTTTTTGATTTCCGTATAGCCAAGTCCCTAGTAAGACGCCGATGAAGCCCGCCCATTCTAGTATTAAAAACATAAGTATCGTTCTCCTGTGTGGTACGGGGTGAGGGACTTGAACCCCCGACCAATCCGTTATGAGCGGACGGCTCTAACCAACTGAGCTAACCCCGCCCAAAATGTGACGAAGGCCCGACAGATAAGCCGAGCCTCCGATGTGTTCCGTTCACCGCCTAATCACATATGGCGCGTGGACTGTGCTTACGCAGCAGCCGCAAGTGTTACGGGTGTACCCGTGTTGTCGTTTGCAGTTAAGAAAACAACTATAATCGCAGGCAATGACAAAGACCTGAATAGCTTTCGCTATGTGTCCGTTGTAGCAGGTTTGTCGGCTTGTGCAAGATTAAATTTACGGTCTAGTTACCGCCAGACCCGTCTTCTCGCGTCTTCTCGTCTGGGGGCATGTGTTCGACGCTCCTCCTCTGTGCGAAGGTCTCTCAGTATTTGCTCGAAGTCTTTCGGGTCCGATGCTCTTACTTTAGGTCGGGAGAGCATGATGTTCATTGTGAGTTTGTTGCCGTCTCTTTCTGCTGTAGCGACGTTTAAGACTTTCTTAGGTGGCTGAGCCTCAGACGCTTTGGCTTTCTTTATGGATTGTCTACGTCTTTTCATTTTTAGACCCCCAGCTATTGCCCATATGTTGTTTGACCCGTATCTTTGTAGACCGTGTGATTACCCAGTGCTCGTGCGGCTCTGTGACCTCATATATATGACCCTCCATGGCAAGTTTAATCAAGTGTCCACGCAGTAAACCCTCATTGGCTTTGTATGCCTCGGCCATTGTGGCTAGGGTGCGTGTCTGCTGGTCAGACTTGGGTACGTAAAGCCAGTAGAGCATGCCCATCTCTAACTCGCTTACCTTTAGGAACCTGCTACGAATTGCCATGGTTAAGCAATTACTATAAATAGGCCGCGTGGCAGCAAGAATAGCCAAACTACAATGCAGAAGTATTTGAAATCTTTTCTTGATCGGAACCGCAAGTTACCGTCGACTACCCTGTTTATAGCAAGGCGGGATAGCAGCATAAAGAGGATGGTCATACGATGCGCTTTCTTTTTTTCTTTTTCTTTAATTTCTTGGCGACTTTCAGGGATTTGTCTCGGTCCTTGAAAACGATATTGTAACTTTGCAGACGTTTGCAAAGCACGTCTAGTTTACCAAGCTCTGGGAAGTTGTGTATCCACTGTCCCGTGTGCGGGCTGAAATTCTCTTTAAACCATTTGTCTAGGTCTGGCCTGTGCGTTGGTCGATCAAGATTGACTAGTAGACATAGCTTGTCGAATTGACTGTCGTGCATGTAGTCCCAATCACATAACTCATACGTGTAAGCCCCGAGCAATACTTTTATACGTAAGCGCGTTTCCACACATATGCCGTTGTCTAAAACCTGTTTGCGTTTAAGGGTACTAGGTTTTCGCTTAAGCTTACGGGGTTTAGTCGTCTTTATTCGTTTACGGATTGGCACGGTTTATGACTTCACCTCCACAGTGTATAACGCTGCTGTTTTAAAACCTACCGTCATTTCAATAATTCCCGTGCAATCAGGCCTGCGGAAATAAGCATAACTACGTATGCCATCTTGGCGAATATGTTCCAAAGAACAAGGGTCTCTTTATACATGTTGGGTATGTTTTTTATATCCCTGTCCCGAGATATAAGTCCGCAGATACCTACGAGTATGCAGGCTGAGGATAATGCTATTACTGTGTAGTTCATGTTCGTCGCTCCGACAATGTTAAATAAGCGGCCCCGCACGCCCCCCAGATATAGCAATATCACTAGGTTCGTTGCAGGCGTTTCAGAGGGTTCTGTTGCTGGTTGCACTTGTGTCTACCCAAAGACGACGCTCGCGATCTCTGCTAGGAAGGCCTTCCCGTTGCAGATGGTAACGACGCACCGCTCGGTTATTATATAGCGTATGGTGAAGGGCTGCGCAAGCTTTTCCCTACCCCCATCGGGGCGCAGTGTGATGGAAGAAGGGAAAGCCTGCAAAGTGTTAAGTGGGCGGTACATCGAAAGTCCACGGGTATCGGAGAGATTATATACATCTGGGAGATGTCGTACCCGTTATACCGCCCAGATGTATAGTAGCAGGTTTTACGTGTTACGCAATAATATATTTAAGGCCTTTTTAGCGAGGCGTAGGAAGTCGCACTTACGTCTCCATGCAATTATTTCGATCTTGTAAAGTAACAAGGCTAATGGCTTGGCTGTTTTGTGTCTTGCCCCGTAGTCCCATTCTTCATCGTCGTCTGTCGCCCAGCCGTCGCCGCGTATATAATTCACGGATATATCCTCAATGGCGCAGGTTGTGCCTTCCTTATACCAAGCGAGGCTTCCGAACCATTCTTCCGTAAGGGCGTAGTCCGCTCCTAGGCCCTCACACAGCCATCGCGCGCATCCGCTACTTTCGAGTACGTCGAACTCAAAGTTGTCTTTGGTATTCTGTATGATGAAGATTACCAACTTCCCGACGCCTGAATAATAATCTTTTTCCTCTTCCGAAGTCATGTGGTGGGCATCTTCGTGCTCTCCGAATTCTTGTATGTCTAATGGCAGCATATTATTTGTCCTTTATAACTACGTGGGATGTGACGGTGCCTAGTTTTTTATCTCCGCGCCTGTGTGCAGCGATGAAAACTATCTTTCCGTCTTTGTAAGTTCTCCAATGCCCTTTTACGCCGTGGTCCCGTCTTCGTGCTCTTATTGCAAACCTTTGGGCATCGTCGGCGGCGGCATATTCTGAATACCCAGACCATATGGTTCTTATTGTCTCAATATCCCCCTTATAATCAGTGAATACTGGCGCTGCGCTGATCTTTACCCCCTGCCGTACACGTTGTGTGCTTTTAATCCCCTGTAACGACAGTAAAAGCAACACTAGGGCGTAGAGGTATAGACGGATGTAGCGTTTGCCGAACTTGGGGTTAGTTACGATGGCCGTGTGCTCACCTTTACGTATAATGGAAAGGAAGCACGTCACGCCGTCGATGGTGTAAGTCTTCCCGAATTCCGAAGGGACCACTTTGGTATCGGCCATGGATGCTATGGCGTCTGATATGTTTCGTGCGTTGGATGATAGGTGCAAGAAGGATACGTGCTCGTCATCTGCGACGGTGAGCTGCAAGCTGTCGTCTGGCATGCGTTCGACTAAGAAACCAATCGGGTCTTTCTCCGGCCCTTCAACGTAAAACGTATCGTGCGGTAGCTCTTCTAAATACCTATAAGGTATGTCCGCTGGTGTGTTGGCTCCCGTCTTGAAATCGGGGTGCTTCATTATGGTTAGTTCGGTCCGATCTTCGCGTACGACTTGATACTTCCGTTCGGGTATTGCCCCTCCGCTCTTTGTGAACCACCTTGCGTGTTCATCCCACATAGGAAAATAAGTAGTCATAGTGCACCCTTTAAGCCTATTATAGCTTCCTGCAAATTACGTATATGCCTCTGTAAGTCCGTGCTATAGCGGTCAACCGTTAGCGGTATGGCCCCTGCGTGTTGGGCTTCGAGTAGTATGCTTCTCGGGTGAGCCATCAGTACGCAATTATCTGGTTCGTCTAGCTGGTTCGCAATAGTGCGAATGAGGGCGGAGGTACTGGTTCTGGCGTCTGACATAGGAAGTCCTTAGTTAGCAAACGTTTGCGAGTTTTGTATAGCAGGCTAAGAGAATATGTGCCATCGTTTTTTAAGGCCCTTGGCAGCAGCCGCTTTCTTAAGCGCAGCATTTTCCGCCTCTAGTTTAAGGATGATCTCATTGCGCTCGTCAATACGAGAGGTAAGTGTAATCAGTAAATCATGCAATGCTCTACACCCCTCTGTATTGTGTACGAAGGACCCGTTCATTGTGTAGGCAACCTTCAATCGCTTTCGTAACGGCTCCGATAAATCAAGCCACGGCGTGTTGCTCATTGTGTGTCCTTTGCAAACGTTTGCTAACCTCGGTCAGTTCTGTGTTTTGACCGAGGCTTTGTTACTTATATGCGGTGAAGCCAGATAGGCAAGGTGTCGGGCAAGTTTGTGCACCCTTCGAATATCGCGTTACGTCCAGCGTCGTCCATGCGGAAGCCTGTGTATTTAATACCGAGGGTGGTTATCGTTTGGCCTATCGCTACATGTGTACGCCCAAGCATATGGTGCTGCGTTACCATAAGGTCGCAGGGCTGGTTCATGTCGTCTGGTCTGGCAGCGGCACGTTGTCTAGGTGCGGGTACGGCAGTCAATGGCGTAAGCCATGGCGGTAGTTCGTCGGGAATTTTTTTACACATATGAAAGTGCATATTCTGTGTGGTCGCATGCACGTCCCAGCTTGTATATTGTATGCCGTGTCTTCGCACGAGTTCCGATACCTGCACCCGTGTCGATTTCCCTATAGCAGGGTGCGTATAATCGGCTACCAGTGTAATCGGCTCGTCGATATCAGCGAATTCTGCTTGCAGACTTGAAGCCGCCGCAGACGTTTGCAAAACCCGCCTCTTAATATAGGAAGGCAACGGGTTCGGTATATTCGAGCAGCCAAAGACGACCCACGTATGGGGCATCGCTTGTTTGCGCATAGATTTGTATGTAATTCCTAGCGATGTCATTTCCGCTTTAACATCGCTCTCCTCGGCGCGCAGCAACGCTATAATAAGGTCGGTAGACGCCGTATTTTCGGGGACATCCACAGTGGAGCGCGAAGCGATCTCATTGGTAGCAGTAGGACGCGTCGAATTTTCACACATAGTGTTCGACACTGGACGACTAAATATATACGCTATCCGCTTGTAGCTTTCTACGGCTACGAGGTTCCAGCCCTGAGCACCGAGAGCATTTAAGTCTCGTTCGATCATGTCCTTCGTATTTTTAATCAGGTATTCTATGGGTTGCATGGTGTGCTCCATTCCTTTTTATATGCTTCTATATATTATGATGGTCTGAGTTACGTGCGGCAGCTACCCCGACCAATACTGCCCATATACCTACCAGCGCAGCGGCTAGTGGTAGTGCTACGAGTATTACGGTGGTTATTAATCCCCACATGGTGTGCTCCGTGTTTACATGTTTGTGTCCCCCGAGCTTACCCGATAGCTCTTATGTGAGCAAGGCTATATTGGCTATCATATATAATCTTCCATATATAATTCTACTTACGTAAACTTCTTACGGAGAGGTCTTACGAGTTCTACATTTTTTCGGAAATAATTTTTAGAAGGCCATTCGATCTTTGCACAATTTTTTGCCCGAGTAATTTGGCGTCTTACAGAGAGGTGGGGGGAGAGGTAAAAAGTGCTGGTTTTTAGAAAATAGGGGGTTGACGTGCTGAGGGCCGCTAGGATGGCTATAGTGTAGGGGGTACGTGTTAGGCCCCCGACGTATGGAAGTTGTAGAAACCGTGCTGTATGGGGCTTATATGGGAGGGGCTATATATAGGGGTGTATATGTAGGCAAAGAAAAACCCCGCCCGATTATGGGCGAGGCTGTATGCTTAGCAAACGTTTGCTAGTTAGGCGGCGATAGCGTCGATTGCTTTGATAGCGTTGGAACGGACGTCGCTATCGAGTAGCGGCAAGTAATGCGCGCGGATGTTAGCGATATTGAATACGTAGCGCGTTCCGTCGCTGTGCAGGTCGATAGCATTGCCGAGCATATTGCCGAGCGCGCCGCTTTCGATTTGTGCAAGCATTGTTTCGCCCGCTTTCGCTTTAGGGTTTACGAGGGTTGACGGTATATTGAACGTGCCGTTCGTAAAAATACCCGTTTTAGAGATTGAACCGACGCCGTATGTAAACGCGGCGGCGATTGCGGCGGCTTGGCGAACGCTTGGCTTTTTTGCGTTGTTAGGGTTAACCGCGCTAAGACGTTGCGTTGCGGCTTTAAATGGCAAGCTAGAGCCGCTATAGAACGCTGATACGGCTTTACCCGCTAGAGCGTTTGCAGCTTGGCGCAATTCGCTTGTGCTAGGGCCGCTTGGTACGGCTGGTGTTGCGGCTTTTGTCGCAGGTGCTGTTTTAGTCGCAGCGGGTGTTTTAGTCGCAGGTGCGGCTTTTGTCGTTTTAGTCGCAGGGATGGCTTTAGTCGTTTTAGTTGTGATAGGCATTATACGTGCTCCGTATGTCGGCTAGTGCGTTATTGCGTTCGTCCGATGGGCTATAGGTAGGTTATGCGGTTTAGTTATGGAAGAACGAATGCCGCATGGCGTGCATGCGTATATGAATGGGCGCATGAATAAAGATATATAAGGACGCGCATGCGCGAGGGCATATATAGCAAGTCGATGCAAGTAGATAATGCAATTTGCCGATAATTAAATAAGGGTCTGCACATATATTTAATTGGGCCACTTCGCTTCTACACCTTTTATTTAATTGTCATCTTGTCATGTCACGCTTCTACATCATCATCTATATATGACTATATGTGTGCGCGTACGTTTACAACCTTCATCAAGCGCTTCTCCGGCGATCTACAAGACAAAGAAGCTGCTGACTTCTACATCAACAACTCCTATGGCTACGCGTGTATATTTACAACCCTACTAGGTAAGTCCACCGTCGATAACGAGCAGTACGTTACGTCCGAGTTCTAGCCCTACGTAGTTCAGGTCGTTAGATGCTTCTTCCATAGTGGTTGAGGGTATTGATTGTACCTCCCCCCGAGTTGAGCCATATTCTGTTTTCATATGTACGACGTGCATGATGATCTCCTATGTCGCTGTGCGTAACTGGTGGATGAACGCAAGTACGGCGGCGATGTCCGTAGTCGTGTTCTTAACAGGGATGTCTGTCTTATAGATAGCAAACGTGCTGTTAGGGTATGCCGCACTTAGCAAGTCCGCTAGTATGTATATAGACCCCTCTGTGGTATTAGCTGCGCTTTCGTCTTTTAGTACGAATACGTGATCTACGTAAATTCCGTCCTCTCCTGACTTAAAGGCTACGGCTCGTGGGTTGTTGTAAGGCCCTACTTGGACATCTAAATAGATAGTATCTAGCATGGTATTGCTCCGTGGTTGTGGTTGCCCGAATATAGGTAAACGCACTTTGTTTAGCAAACGTTTGCGACGTGACTACGGCAGTATATGTAGCTCTACGTATTCGGTGCCTTCATATACGAAGGTTCCGTCTTCGTTGACCTGTATAGACTTAGACCATGGGTCCTCTTCTAGGCCTAGGTATATCTCTATGCCTTTAGCCCCCGCGACCCGTGCTCCGCGTGAATGTAATGATACCTCTCCTACGTGCAGGACTTTCCTAGGTCCGCGAGGTGTTGATAATTTGATCTTCATTGTAGTCTCCTATGCTTGGGTTGTGTGGGTTACGCGTTCGGGGTGGGTAGTATGGTCATTTGGCCCGTCTTCTTATCGTAGGCTGCATAAGCAACTACATTATCGGTGGCAAAGCAGTAGGATTTACGTTCGGGCACCCACATTTCATCATAATCGTCGCAGCCGAGCGTGGCGCAGGACGCATAGGTCCCATCTGCTAATTGTTCGATAGCGCAGGATACGTATTCTTCTACGTGAGGGGCTTCGTCCGCGATCATCATTGCCGCGATGGCTGAGTAGTTAAGCATGGTGTGCTCCATAGTGTGGTTAGGTCCCGATTTAAGCAAACGTTTGCAACGGTGTCCATAGGTTTAGAGGTTACATACAAGGCCTTATATACATCAACTACTTCATCAGTCGTGTCCGGCCATCATCAGCTACTTCTACTACATGGGGTGCTATATATAAGCCACCATACGTTTACAACCTTTCTTTTTTCTTCTCCAACAACATCAACAACAACAAGGAGTAATAACAGAAAAGACCGACTTGTCCCATATAAGGAAGTTTCTTCTACTTCATCGACTTCTAGGACTTGTGTCGTTTACAACCATGCGGTTTCCACCTACAACACCTTATATATAGGAGGTCTCATACGTTTACAACCTACTATACGAGGCTTCGTATGTGCTGTTTACAACCTACAGGCCCTTCTACGGCAAAATTTTTACCTTCCACCTACATCAACTGTTACAGTCTGTAGTGTCATAGGGTGTAGGAACTGGTAGATAGAGCATAGGAGAGATCATACGTGCTAGTAGAGGAATAGCAAGAATATAGTATTACTTATGTTATTGGTTATATTGAGTATATGATAGGTGTATGACGTATCTCCCCCCGCCCCGATGTGATTAGATGTGGAGAGTTTGGTCTATTGGGTGTTATGACTATGGTAGGGTTTCGTGTTAGCCCCCCGCCCTGTGGGGATTGGCAAACGTTTGCTAGGATGCCGCTGGGGGACTATATGGGGTTACGTGGGGTATGTATAGGGATTGGCCTATATATGCTTTATACGATCATATAAGACGTATGTGTATTCTATAGGTGATGGTAGATGTAGAAGGGTCGGCCCCCGCCCTAAGGCGTTGAATTAAAACAATTCTGTGTCCTGTATTGGACGGCATACGATTGGTGCATTGTTCCCTATAGAGATGTTCTGCATTGTTTCGTACTTTATACCTTCGTATGTATAAACCATACGTGCAAACCCTAGGTATAGGGCTAGTCGTTCGTCTTTTTTACGGAGTACATCGTTAGTATGCAAGGCCCCGTATGAGTAAGACCAGCCTGCTTCGTAATCATGTCGCGAGTGCTCTGGGTAGTCTATGAGGGCATGTATGCGGAAGCCGTGCTCGCCTAGGAAGGCGGCTAGATCATCATATAAGCCCTCGTGCATATATTCGTATATAGCCTTTTCAGTAGAAAGGACTTGCTCTTCCCCCGCGTTCATATGGTGAAAGCTGCGTTGTGCAAGTAAGGAAGACGTGCTCTGTAGCTGCATGTTCCTAACGGGTTGTGGTGGTGCGGATGTAGGTACGCCTGCGTCACACAAAGGGCATTCTGTAGCGCCCTCGGACATCTTTTTAGCGTTTTCGTTGCTTGTCCAAATCATTCTATGGGGCCTCCTATACTTCGTGATACGTTGGGTGGAAGTGAGGGAAATCCTTACTCGCTCTACGTACGGGATGTTGTGTAAGACGAATTCTTCCCACGAAGTCCTCATTACCCCTTGGCCGAGAGAGGGTCCCTAGACTATATAAGCATGCGTGTGTATCCCAGCTACGCGGCGCATCGTCGATCATCAAGTGTATACGGACGCCCATAGACCCGAGTACGTCGGCCTGTGCCATGTGGTCGCCCTTCTCTATAAGAGGCATTAGGGAGAGTGCGAGGTCTCTCGTAGTGTGTGTCATGCGGGTAGCTCCATGGTGTTGTAGGGTTCTGTAAGGCGGTAGAAGCTGCGGTCACCGCCAATGAGAAATATGCCGTCTAGGTCTTCTTGCTTCGTGAACCGTATTACTATTCCCGCCTTCTCTAGCTTTCTTAGTGTACGCTGTAGCTTACGTTCGCTATCCCCCCGCCGTGAGACGTTTCGTATCAACATGGTTGGGGCTGTGAAGGGTTCCCGCTCTCGCTGTAGCGTTTTCACGATACGCAAGGCGAGAGGGTTGTAGCTCATAAGAAGGGCAAATCGCAAGAGGCGTTTCTGCTCTGTGATAGCTTCCTTGCCGTGTCGCGTAGGGCAAATCGCGATGGAGAAGTTCATAAGCAACGATAACTGTAGGGTTACAAGGACGCGAGTGTATAAAGAGGGGCAAGGTGTGTCAATGAGTTCGGCCATCGGATTTCCCCAATCTTTTAGTTAATCGGTCGTTTGTGTCGCTTAATGCTTTAATCCTGCGTATGGCTAAATCTACGTTGTCCGCCATCCTCCTAGTGTTGGCCGCTGCGGATTGGCTCTCGGGACTTTTCGCCCATATGTCGGCTTCGGCGCGTAAATTCGTGGAGACTTTAGGTAGCTCGGTTAAAAGATGCTGGTCGTCTGGGCTAAGTTTGGCCATGGTAAGTTTCAATCCTTTTTATTACGGAGGCTATGGCCCATGCGCGGGTCGGTCGCCATAAATCTTTTACGTGGAACTTCGGGTCGATGGTAGATGACCAGCCCAAAGTGAAGCGGAAACGGGTAGGCTTGTGCGTATGAACATCTGCAACTATGCCTTGCGTACCCCGATAGAGGTAGTCGATTGTCCCTACATGGGTAGATGCGAACCAACGATCTCGTATGAGAGTTTTCTCCATATGCTTAGGCATGAGTAACCTCGCCTATGGCTAGTGTTTCGTATGTTACGCCATCATACGTGAACGGTATATCGTCTCCGTCTAGTGTATTGTCCCAGAACAACGCGACCTCTTGGGTTCCGTTGTCAAATTCAATTATCGTAGCTGCCCGTTGTACTCGAACGGCTACAACGTCGTGTAAGACGCGCTCGTTTAGTCTTGTGGCAAAATGTCCTAGGGTTACGATCACGACAATTCCTCCGGCGTAGGTGTGGGTAAGATGCGAGCTTCCCCTGTTACGGCGTTGTAGGATGCGTAAGCGAGAACTAGCGGGTTAGATTGGCAGTAGTGAATATCACTCTCTGTGCTCCCCGCCTCTTCGTTGTCCCAGCGTAGTGTGTCCTTGGTGAAGAGGCCGTGTCCGCGTTCCTCACCTAGGGCGAAGGATGAGAATTCTTTAGCCCCTTGCATTGCTACCCTGAGGGTTTGCATGGCTTGTACTAAGTCGATCATTGCGTTTGCTCCGCGTGGTTGTTGTTTATTTAATATAGCAAACGTTTGCGAAGTGGTCCAGCGTTTTCGAGGCTACTACCCCTTGCATTTGACGATACGGGTCTGAAACATTTCCTTAAATCGGACGCATTCTTCGTATTCTTTATCCGATTGTCCTTGCTGGTACTGGTCGTGTATCGCGGGACCGACAATCGCAAGCACGAGGAATATCGTACAAGTTATAATAGTCGACCTTACCTGTGGAGGCTTTCGGGTTTCTTTATTGCAGGTCATGGGAACACCTGCCACGTAGTTAAGAAAGCGAGGATTAATATTCCTACCCAAAATAATCGCCAGTTTATAACTCCGTATGGTGTTGGCCTGAAACTGTCCTCAAGAAAGGCCGTAAGTATGAGGACTACCCCGAGAAGTCCAATCAGTAGTTTTAGTAGTATAATAATTACATATGTCATAGTATGAGCTATCCTATAGTGTAGTAACCGTGTGTTTCTGCGGTCATGTGCATATCCATAACATCATATGCCGATGTTGCCCCAAAGTCAAATAGGTGCTCAAGCTGCGCGCATAGTTTACGTACATTTGTTGTAGTAAATGTTACGTCCTGAGACGTAGGGTCCCGAGTGAATTCATGGTGAAAGGGAGGGCCTATACCCATGGCTGCGAGGCGTAGGGTTTTATAGTCGTTCTGGCTTAAGTGCATGGAGAAGGAGAACATGTTAGTCCCCCACTTCGCTGCGTAGGGCGTGAAGGGTGCGGTTCATAACGAGCTGCGAGGTGTTCTCACAAGTGATGCAGTAGTAACGCCCGTCGATGCGTACATAGACTTCGGCTAGGTTTCCCGTGCTGGCTTCGGACATCATAAAGGCGTTGCCGTCAAAGAACTTGGGAGGCATGCAGTTTAGCATGTGGTCGTACATGTCTTCGCAGGTCTCGAAGTATTGCCCTGCGCTGTAAACATCGGGTGCATAACCGCGATTTATCAACTTGAAGGACTGGGCTTCGTCGGCGGGGCCGTCATGTATATTGGATAAAGTCATTGCGTTTGCTCCGCGTTGTGGTTGTTACCCGCTTTTAGCAAACGTTTGCGAAGTGGTCCATGTAATAATAGGTTACTTGTGGGATGTTGGGGACGGTTCATAAAGCCGTCCCCGCTCCAACCACAGGAGTATACTATTTGAGTTTATACATGTCTTGTGCGCCTGTGTAACACGTTCGTAACCGAGTACGTATTGTACCGTCGATAGGCTTGGTTGCTTAGTACGAGACATATTCTTAAGCCCAGCTAAAGTCGGCTTGTTCGGTATTAGGCCAAACATCCGCGAGGGTGTCCAGCACGGCCATAAAGCTAGGGTGGTCTTTCTCGAAACCGTAGTTGCCCGTCTCATATATCAATGCCTTAGCCGTAGTTTCATCTACTTTGTGTCGCTCTGCTATCGTATGTGCATTTACAACCATTACACTAGCTCCATGAGTTCGAAGCTTGTGTCCCGCTCACACCAAATCTGCCGAGAGTGGCCGAAGTTGTACGCTAGCCAGCGAAGTCCGTCCTCTTGGTTGTCGAACACTGCGTCAGTACGGATGCCTATATGCGGCTGGTCGTTTTCAATGTTCTTAGCGACGGTAAAGTTTCCGTCTCCGTCATCCCAAAGAGAGAGGGACGTGTACCGCTTGTCAATGATGACAGTCTTGGGACCGCTCGGTGTGTGAACTATAATCATTGCTCGAACCTTTCATGGCGCTTTTGTGTTAGGCCGTTCTTTAGTAAGTAAACGGCGTCGTCGTCCGTAAGTTGGCACGGGTAACAAGTGAAAGCAAAGTATTTGGGGTAACCACCGCAAGGCAGCATGCGACCATTGAACTCGTAAGGCAGTACCTCTTTAGCGGGTGTTTCCGACCCGTCTAGGTGTGTTGCGTGGTAAGTCCACCGCTCTTCGATGCCGAAGTGTAATAGGAACCCGTCGTATTCAACGAAGGTGAGTACCTTTCCCGATTGTACCGAAAGCCAATCCGTCAACTGACGCATATTGCGTTTGTCGGTCCTAAAGGGTTGTTTGGTTGTATGTCTTTTTCGTATGGGCAACGCTCTATCCCGTCTCTGCTAGAACAGTGTCGTAATCGTGGGTTTCTCCGTCTGTCGCGTATAGTGTGACGTAAGACGGCCTCTTGTAATCCGTAACCTCTGTCTCGGCTTCGTTGGCCTCTGTTTGCACCCAATCAAGCCCGTCGCTGAATGTGCAGAAGAAGCGGCCATAACGCATATACCACTCTTTTATGTCGGAAAATTGCCGGCCCTCGGGTAGCTCGACTACGTGCTCTTCTGTTGCGTTGTAGCCAGCGAGGACGAGTAGTTTTGACGTGTTACTATCTGGTACGGCTTTTGTAAGTTGGATGACATCGAGTGCATCGTCTCTATCGAATAATTGCGCATCGCTGTGCTCTGTTTGTACCGTAGTTAGGTAGGACATGACGAGAGTTACGAACATTGCTTGCGGTAGTTGCTCAGCGCCGTTGTTGAAGGTAGCTAGTACCTCTAGGTCTCCGTCGCTTCGTATGAAGCCTAGGGTTAGGTGGGTCTTGGTTTGAAGTTCCTCTAAGGAAAACATCGTTTTGCTCCGTGTAAGCTGTGGTTGATGATTTAAGTTAGCAAACGTTTGCTAGTGGCACAAATGTTTTAGGTGTTACTTGTAGACGTAAAAGATATGTGCGCCCACTTGCTCATAGTGATCTAGTCCTTTACGCCAGATGGGTTTAACTGCCGCGCTGTGGTAGTTTACACTTGTGCGTGGGAGGTTACGGTCCCCGCTTAGGGCTTTCATAGATACGTGTATAGCTTCAAGTATATCCTCGCTGGGACTTGTTTTGTAATTAAAGGCGGTTAGGGCCGCTGGACCATTAGGGTCGCCCGCGTTCCACATTGAGAATTGCTTAGGCTGGTGTACCACGCCACATGCCGTGTTAGGGAAGCGTGGGTCGTCTATACGGTTCGCTATGACACTTGCGACGGCGTGTTGCCCTAGAAGGCTTTCGCCCCGCGCTTCGCCCCATACAGTCATGGATAGGCAAGCCATTTGCTTTACCCGTTCGTACTCTTCGGCTTTTTGTGTGGCTATATCTTTTTGTTCCGTAGGCCGCGCGCCTTGTGGTGGGATATACTCTACGGGTCCCGAGAACTGGGAGATGATTGCGGCAAGGCCCGTGAATACAAGGCCCGTTACGTGAAAACGGTTTAACATGGTTAGCTCCTATGGGCGGTGAATTCCGCCGATAGGTGTAAGCTAACGGATAGTAACTAAGGTTCCGTAAGGAAGTATGGTTAACGGGCGCTACTTGGGTGGGGATACAAGGAAGGCGATATGGTTGACCCCGCCCTTGTCTATCTCCGCTTGCAGTGCTCCATTTGTCTCGTCGCAGTACCGCCCTTCCGCGTCTACACGGGCGTTGGTGATCTTGGCTGTGGCGCAGTCGGGGGTTTCCTTGGTCGCAACGTGGACCCAGTAGCTACCGTCTTCGCAGCGGGCTACTTCTACATGCCCTCCGGGAAATAGTAGGATAGTATATGGCTTCTCACGTTTCTTTGTAGGGTCGCCTAGTAGCGTTGTTGTGCCACCGATCTTAGCGCGGTTTACTTCGCTGCCGCGTCCGCTTGTTAATCCTTTAGTCATTGCCGTCCCCTAGCCTGCCAACGCGATTGCTGCGTTTACCATATGTGTGCCGAGGGTTGGTATACCTTCCGTTCGGCAGTATTTATTGACGGCATCCATACCTAGTCGTTCGCAGTCCTGATAACGCATCTCGTGTGTGGACCTATCACGCTTCCTTAAGTGCTTTTTTACAATGGCGTTGATACGCTCGTGCTGGTCTGGGGTTATATGTTGGTAAGTCATTATCGTCTCCTAGGCGAAAGGTAGTTCTAGTCGGGCTAGATTGTCAAGTAAGGCAGTGTCCATTATCTTGCCGTCCTTATCGTAGTAAATAGCCTCAAATGTGTTAGCCGTTGTGCTGTGCATTATATCAATGTGGTCGATATCAATAGCAGACGGACAAGGGATAGTGAATAGGTGCGTGAACAAGGGCTGTGCCGTGGATTGCAGCGTAATGCGTGTTTCCCAATCACCACAAGCGAGGCCCGCAGGTACGAGTATCATTAGGCCTATGCGATGGTTTATCTCGCTGGCGTCGGAGATTTGTACCTCGTAGAATAAGACGCCATGCTTTCGGATATACCGATATACTTTCCCCTGCACCCATTGGTCTGACCTGTCTGCGCTAGGTCGGAAGTCGAAAGCGCGTATGATGTCACCCTCTTTAGCTGTATTGGCAAAGCGCAGTCCGCTTGTCCTAAAGTCTTCGTTAGACACGATTTCAATGTCGGTGTCTCTGTGGGGTTCGTAAAGTTTCGTATCCATTATACTCGCTCCCCGCCTCTTATGCAGCTAAATTCTTCGAAGTTGTCGGCGTTAACGTCGTCGGGGCCATCGTAACCCTCGAAGCCTATTTCGTTCCTTCGGCACTCGGCTATGCAAGTCTCAATGGCTTTTTGTATAGCGTCTTTTTTGTGTGTGGCTGTTACTTCTTGCGCCCACACGTTACTATCTGGGTCGTTTAGAAATACGTGAAATGTGTATTCGGTCATTGCGTTTGCTCCGCGTTGTGGTTGTTACCCGCTTTTAGCAAACGTTTGCGAAGTGGTCCAGCGTGTAATTAGTACCTATAGGTGAGAGAAGCCCGTTTGCGGGTGCCATGTGATGGGGAAGAGCTTTGGACTGTCAGGGAACCGAATGTGAAAAGTACAACCATACCGCAATAAGTGAGGGGCTATACTTTCTGTGTTGTCCTTCAAGAATTGTAACGTACTCTGGTCCTTCTTATAAGGTAGGTCAAAGCATACATGCTCGTGATTTACAACCGTTAAAAGTGTCGTGTCTTCTACTGCGAGTGGTGGCAGGGTATCCATACGTTTACAACCATCTACGTCCCCCGCGTATATTTGCTTGGGATTGTGTCGGCAACCCTCTAGGGATACGAGTTGGTCGTGGGGTACGGTTATTACTTTGCCATCGAAGAAGAATACATCGTATACCTTGTCCACGGGAAACAGCATTGGTGTCTCTACGCGTTTCACTTCCTTGCCGTGTATCCAGCAAGGCCAGATATGCGTTTCCATGAAGTCTTGCATTTTCATTACAGTCATTTGTTTTCGTCCTTATATGCTTTGGGTACTTCGCCCCGAGCAAGAGGTGTAACTACGCGCTCGTAAAAGTCCGATGCTGCTTCTAGCTCTTCTGCGGAAACGTATTCACCGTCGATGAACGCGCCGCTCTTTTCGATGGGCCATGCCATGACTAAAACTTGTTGACGAGCTTCAACTCGTCCGTGATAGCCGCAGCGCATTGTCTGGCTCTCTTGGCTGCGATCTCGTCGAGGCGCTGTTGTGCGGCACACCCAATACCCGCGACTTCGGGCTGGTTGAAATTATAAATCGTGTGACCGACGACTTGCTTACCGTCGATCATTGCCGTGCAGTTAACAAAGCCGTGGTCTGCGTGAATACGTTTGGCCGTGACAAGGGTTGCGTTTCGTATGGCCCGTAAGGGTACATGTGGGTTTGGTGCGTCGTTATCTCGGGCCATTTACGCGCTCTCTTTGGGGTATAGCAGGATTGTGTTGCCTTTTCCTAGTAGGTTGGCTGCTGCTGTTTGCTCCGCGACAATACATTGTAGTTCCGCGTATGCGGCTACTTCGAAGTTGTCGGGTCCTGCGTTGGCTGGCAGGTACTTTCGCATCTTGGCGAGTTGTCGTTTATTGACGACGATTTTATCTCTCAGGGCGAGTACGGCAAGTTGTTTTGCGCGTTCGGGTGTCATAGCTTTTGCTCCGTGGTTATTGTTTATTTAAGGTAGCAAACGTTTGCAGCGATTACCAGCGCTTTCGATATATCAATTATCGTGTAACCATCCCAGTTCGCATTCGGGGGAGCACCAGTGATGCCACACGCCGTGCATTCTACGTATGCGGACGCCTTTAGACTTTAGTATCTCAACCATGTCTAAAAAGTCTTCTCGGTCAAATACGTTGAATTGTCCTTGGATTGTTTTGCAATAGTCGCAGACGCATTCTTGATTTGTTTTATCGTCAATATCTTTTTCAATCATTTTCGTCTATCCATTGTTTTCGTAACAAAGGCCCATGCTATATTCCCATTTGCGTCCCGCATCTGAAAAGGTCGGCCAGCCCTTGAGTGGTCTGCTACCGCCATGTCAGCCGCTTCGGCTTGGGTGTTGCAAGGTCCTATTTCATTATCGCATTCCCAGAGTGTGTACTTGTGTGTGTCGCCGAAACGTTTGCGTATGGGCATCAGAAGTAGGGTGTCCATGATAGTGTGTGCAACGTTTTTCCGTGCTTGTTCTTTAGCAGCAGTGTGACCATGGGGAAAGAGCAGTTATAGCGCGGCGAGAGTACACGTATAGCCTCCGCTAGACTTTTAAACGATTGGACGGGGGATGAACCCGCGTAAGCCGTAACCTCACCCGTACCCGTTAGGCGGCGGCGTATGGCCATTAGGCTGTGACCCCCATTAAGTGCAGGATGAATTGTGAGGATAGGGTGCCATCCATAGCGAAAACCTCAATAACTTCGTCGTCGCTCTGTCTAATGATATAGAGCGGGTGAGGTTCCCTAGAGTTTAACGGCGTGTTAAATAACAACGTCTTAGCTGTTGGGGTATGTCGCAGAAAAACGTTCCCACAATATAGGGAACCATCTGAGTTGTCCTGCTGTATAGTGAATGCTTCCCATCCGTTCCTGTGCTCTAACGTCCACGAATTAGGTAGTCCCTTCTCGTGTGCAATAAGGGCTATCATGCCTAGGCACTTTAGTAGCTTGGCTTCGTTGAATAGGTCCCGTGGGATTACACGTTTATAGGCCATAGTCTGGTTCCTCTATTACGCGGCATCTACTTTCGTACAGAGTGTATCCGATATAGGCCCGCTGACCTTCGTAGTCTGGGTTACCTAGGCGGTTCCCCGCGTCTTTAACACGGTAGAAGTAATCCCCCGCTTGGCCTTCATTAGCGAAGCGCTTTCTCGCTTTACGGTAACCTCGGCGCATATAGTGGCGGGTCCGCTCTAAGAAGTTTTGTATGCGCAGGATATCAACGTGTTCGTTATTCTCCATCTCGTGCCTAAGCAGGGGCCGTGCTCGGTCGAATACGTCGTCTATTTGGGGGTCGAAGTCTTCGCAAGAATAGGTCCTGTGTATGCGTGGCATATACAACTCTTCGTAGTGGATACTATCAACAAAGGTAGAGTGTATGTCCGTGGCCATTGTGTCTTCGCAGGTATGGTGTCGGTTGTGTAGTTGACCGTTGTAGCCCCGCACATAATACATGGCTCCGATGGCTTCTAGCTCGTCGGCAACAGTACCTATCGCCCATGCGCCGTTCTGGTGCTCAATAATATCGTGGGCGAGTAGCCTACCCGTGGTAGGTCCGAAAGCAGTCATAAATCCTTCGAAGTTTGATCTCGCGTTTGCGAGCGACCAGCCTAGTTGGCTGCTGTCTATGCCGTCACGTTTAGCGACTAAGGGTACGTATTTCATGTGCGTTTGCTCCGCGTGGTTGTTGTTTATTTAAGGTAGCAAACGTTTGCTAAAACCCCAAGTGTTTAAATTGTATCTTGTTGCAAGGGTACACAAGGTAGGCCGTGGCGGTGCTAGCGGGGGTAGGTGGGTTATGTCTCTCGAAAATATTCCGCAAGCGTATCTGTTGAGTATGTATATGGCGTTCTCTTCCGCCTAGCACGCCAATAACCTTGCCCTCTTTCATCTTGTCTATGACGTATTTAACACCATCCTTGCGTACCTTATATGAGGTAATAAATGTCCCGTAATCCATTACGAGGCCTAGCACTGTTGAGGGTAGTATGCTGGTCTGGGGTTCCATATCGGTAAGGCCTTTCAAATGCGGCGTGGTACTGGTTAAGCAATGTAATCAAGTCACTGCGGGTTTTTCTGTCAATGTAGTCTTCGTATATTATTTTGATAAGCTTCCTGACGATTAAGGCATTCCTGTCTATCCAATCTTCGTGCGTAAAGGGTGTGTCGAATTCCGCCTCTACTAGTTTGTCCCAACCGTCCCAGAGCTGCAACTTGCCGTCGTCCAACGTTAAATCGTCTCGTAGCATACGGCTATGCAGTCTGGGTGGTTGGGTGTCCATTACCTATCTTACGTGGAAGCTACGATTGCGTCAATGTCTGCGGCGGTGAAGTTGTAAGCTGTCTTAGCCTTTGGGGGGCGGTGCTGTGCGTCTATGAAAGATTTGGCTTGGTCTTGCACTCCGCTGTTATCGTAATCGCCTAGATAGCCGCCGCAACTATCTAGCGCGTCGAGGCTGTCTAGGTCATCGTCATCGGAAGACATGTGATCTCCTTGGAACACCTCATAGCCGTAACATGTATTAGTTAGGTAGTGGTCGTAGGTTTCTACCTCAGCTTTCATTATGCGCTCGGCATTCGCTCTGACACTTTTACTGAGATAGGTGCCTGTGCTTTCCTTAAGGGCGTCCTCACGGGTAACGTAAACCTCGCCTACCTGTCCGCTGTCCCAGCTACAAGAGAAGGCCGTTGTCCTCATAGTGATGCCGCTGTGGTCATAAAGGTAAAGGGGTAGGATAACGTGAGCCTTTCGAACTTTGGCTTTAATTGCGTCCCATTGCTCCTGTGTCGCACCGTCTTCGCCTTGCTCTTCATACCACTGCGGCTTGGAACAGGGCATGTCATCATAAAGTGCAGCGTAGAACTCGTCGGGGTTTGCGTAGGTGTGGTCGTGGCCTAAACTGTAGCGCCCGTGCCAGCATACCATAGTCCCGAATTGGTCGTAATCTTCTACGGGGTTTATGGGGTCTGTATCTTGGTAGAGGCAAATGGTATGCCCGCGATAAAGTATTTTCTTAACGTAGTCTGTCATGTGGTTGCTCCTATGAAACCCGCTGCGTCGTAAACGTATCTGGTGCGCGGGTGCTGTTGTATAGTAGCAGCTCGTACATGCTTATCCAAGGCTTTTATGGTAGTCAATGTAATAAGGATAGCTCCAGCTTCGTCGTGAAAGGTTGTGATCTGTGGCTTGGCCCCGTCAGGGAAAGACTTTAGCAAACGTTTGCGTTCTGTGCGACCCGCGTTTCGGGCGGCTACCCTTGCTTTTACTTTGTTGCCAAAATTTACCATCCTTCGTCGTCTTTCTCTTTTTCTTTGGGCGGGCTGTGGTAGATTATGGTATCGTCATCCCCCACGGAGTTGCTGGCTTGGAATTCCAATACTATTTCGTTTTGGTCGGGGTCCGTGCATATAAAGGTCTCCCCCGTCCATGCGAGGTTGAATACCTTGTCGCCTAAGCGCTCTGCACCATGGATAGGTGTAAAGCCCTTAGCCTTAAAGGTGAGACCGCTGCCTGAGAAAGTGTACTTTATCAGGGGTGGGGTTAGTTTGTCTGGTACGAAGAGTGTATCAAGCTCACTTAGCGCTAAATACTCCTCGCCCGTTAGCGTACGACGTTCCCGTATAGCCTTGCACAAAGAGCAATCAGGCATTTGGTGCTGTGAGCACGATAGGAGCTGGTTAGCCTCGTCTATACGTGATGGGTCGTTGTGATACTTGACCTTCCTTATGGGGCGGCGTCTACGCTTCATAACTATGCCCATCCTCGAATATATCTATGCCCATATCGTGAAATTCGAATATAGTCTTGTTGCCGTGGGCATCAGTGGCTGTCATAAGGTCGCCCGAGTTTCCTAGGTTGAATACCTTGTCACCTAGCGTGTCCATGGCCATAGAGGCTGTTTCCCCGAAAGCTTCATACTCGTAACCGTTACCCTCGAAAACAAAACGCATTACGGAGGGTGCTAGTACGCCTGTCGTAGGTGTCCTAGCTTCTCGTATAGATTGCCTACGCATCGTCTTTGCAATCGTGAAGTACAACGGCTCTAACGTCTTTGGGTAGGTCAGACCATTTAACGCGTTTCTTTGCGCAGGCTCGTCGGTAGTTCATACATTCGTGAACTTTGAATTCCCCGTAAATCCCTATACCTTGTGGGTGTGTCGGGTGGCTGGACATACCGCGATAACCTACGTAGCGAGAGAAGGTATCGCCCATAACTCTCGTGTATATGACGGTGTATCGGTCGGCGCTTCCGTCTGGTCCCTCGTCAAAGATATCGAGTACGCCCTCAGGGCAGTCTGCATCCCGAAAACGTTTGGGCATGCGTCTTAGTGTGAATGGTCGTGACATGGCGTGTGCTCCGCTGTGGTTATAATTTAATGTAGCAAATCCGACAAGGCTTAGCAATGATTTTAGACGTGCCTATGACAAAGAAAAACCCCCAACCGTTAAGCTGGGGGCCTGTTCCACTCAGGGGGCGTTGGTGGAACTACGCAGCTTCCCGAATACCCAGAGGGGTAAGCTTGAAGCGTGTCTCTAGGGAAACGTCGCTCCCAGAGACGTGCGCAATAATGCCCCGCGCTCCAAGTCGGCGTAGGATACCAGTATCCAAGTTGCCTCGTTGGAACTGTCGCTTTCCGTAAGTTGACGCAAGGTCATTGATAGCGGAACGGTCACGAGCCGTCAATTTCGCATCGGCGATTGTATTGAACCGAGAGAAGTCAATCGGCGTCCTAGACATGCGGGACGTGATTGTTGACGAGGTGCCGCTATACGAAGGTGACATATCGTGAGTGATACGGGGTGCCTTTCGGATAGTTGCGGGCGCATCATTGTTAGGTGCTGTTTTTTCTTTTGTCTTCGTTTTCACGAGTTTACGTTTTGCTGCCATTTGTTGCTCCTATGCAGTTTTGGCTAGGGATATGCGGTGTGCTGTCCCGTTGATTAGATATAAGCAAATTTAGGTAAAGGGTGCAAGAGGTTTAGAGTAGTCATCCGCTTCGCAAACGTTTGCTAAGTAGGTCTAACGTAATTCGGGTCTCGGTGTTTGCGTATGTAATCTTCGCCAGTTGTGCCAGCCGCGTCCTTTACGCGTATAGCGCCAGCGCATTGTCTGTATTGCAATTCCTTGGGTATGCGCTCGTCGAGTTTCTTACCATCTACGCCCGTGGATTTATGACAAGGAAAGAAGCCGCCGTCTGTAGCGTGTTCGGTGATCTCAGCCATTCGGGCTGTGCCTAGGCTTGCCGCCATATGTCCGTTATCATGGAAAGGGCAATCTATACAAGGAACTTTCATCGCAGAGGGCAGGATGTCTACTAGGGTTCCATCTTCTAGTTTTATTTGGTACTTTCCCATGTACGTTTACAACCTTTGTTGGGTGCCCCCGCACCTCTGTTCCTTTACAGGTTTGGATGCAGGGGACTTTGCACGGAGCAACGTGCTCTTTTAAGTCCCTTTAAGGACTTGTTCTATGATGTCGCGTAGACTTCCAGCGCTTTTTAAATAGTCGTCTGTGTCGCGTTGCATCGCTTTTTTGGCAAAGGCATCTTGTGCTTCGATAGTTAGTTGCCCTTTTTCGAAGTTTAAGTCAACACATTTTACACAGTGAGCTTGTAAGCTTTGCGATAAGTAAGCCATTATCTGCTGTTCAGGTAATTCCATAAAGTGCTTGAAGGTGACTTTAGGTTGTTCTTTACTAGCCGTTTTAAGAAAGGCTAGCACGGCGTTTGTCTGTCTGTGGTATGCGGCGGCTGAGTGCATCAGTAGCAAGCCTGACACTTCCCGCTTACCTACCATGAAGTTATAGCCGACGTAGTAAGAAAACTCAATCTCGACGCCGAGGCCAGTAAATGCACTGTCGGCTATAATGGCGTCTTCGCGCATGGTGGTGTGCAGCTTACTATCGTAGTCCGAGCGCTTCATGCGTCCGTTTACGTCTGGCTCCCCGCTAGTTATCTTGCTCGTCTGTGCAGGTTCGGGTTTTCCGTCTGGGATGGGCTTCTCTACCCATATGAGTGTGTTGGGGTTTAACTCTTGGTAGTCTTTTCCGTCTGCATCTTTGAGTTTGAATGCAGTACCTTCGATCTTTTGTAGTATCAAGGTTTTGTGAAATGTCGTTGACCAGTAGTAGCCGCCGATGTGGTATTGGGAAGAGGTCACATTAAACTCCTAATAAAAATTTTAGCACAAAAATGATGATAGTCAAGCAGCCTAGGATACGGGCTATCGGGGCAAGCCAGTATTCGCTTGCCTTTTGATTTTTATTTTGTTCCATGCTTTTTGCTCCGCGTGGTGGTGTGTTCCGTTATTAAGAGGAAAGTAAACGAGGCTCGAATAAAAAGCCATGGTTTTTTGCCGCACTAAGCAAGACTTCCGCATATTCATTTACGCGGTCCATGTCTTCCGTGGTGTCCCTAAAAAGTATGGGTGCGCCCTGTGTAGCCGCTGTCATTACATAGGCTAGGGCGCTGCCTTCTGGTGCTGCATATCCGCGCCCTACCAAGTCACCTATGACATATACTGCGGCAAGCAAAGAGGTCTCTTGTGTGAGAGAGTTCCTATAGGCTGCTACGCCTTCGTCATCTGAGAATGCTTTAATAGTGCGGGCTATATTGCCGAGCACTTTCGCATCGACACTCCTGACAAGTTCGTTCTCCGCCATGTTCAATGCGTTTACAAACTTTGACGAAAAGACAATAGGCCAAAGCATCTTTATGGTCTGGGTCGTCCCCGCCCGTATCAACGTACATAAAAGCAAGGCTTCTTTTCGTGCGGATAGCTTTAACTGTAACCCCATAGGAGGTCTTTTCTCCGTTTTGCCTACGATCATATTTTCGGGCACGACTATACCAGCTTCCGCTAGGTTGGGTACTTTGTCTGCATTAGTCATCGTTTAGGTTCCAATCGTTAGTATCTGTGAACGTCTCTGCGCTATGGATAGTTTTGGGCGGGACTTTAGGTCTGGGCGTTATACCCGCTTTAGCCTTTATCTCGCTTAAGCTCAAGGGTTTGTCGGGAGCCTTACGTCTAGCGGCGTGGTGCTGGACTCGTTTTCTGGCTAGGAAGGTCGACGCGTTTCGTACATCGTCCGTAGTTACTTGTGTGTTGTCCACGCGTGTTAGTACACCGCCTTGTAGGTAACGGTTAGCCGCGCCTGCATTTGCGAAGTCTAAGGTCTCTCCGACCTTGTGGTGCCTGCCCGCTACTGCGAAAGGTTTCGTTACAATGTAGATATTGTGGTCGCCGCCGATGCCTTCGTACCGCTCCAAGTAATTCGCGGTTTTAAGGGGTGGGTTAATCGCTGCGGTAAGGTCCGCTATAGTATCTTTTAAGGCCGCTGGCTCCATGTAAGGTCCGCGAGGTAGGTCCGTAAAGGCTTTAATGGCGCGGGCCATTGTGGCGTCAATTTCGGGGCGTAGCATATCATCGCTGCGGGCTTTGCGGGCTTCGGCTATAGCGGAGTTAAATGACCCCACCCAATAGGTATTCGTACCCGTTACACGAGAACGACGCCACAGATCGCCAAACGCTTCGGAAAGTTTGTCGGAAGGGTTTTCGCCTAGTATGTGCAATACCCTTGACGGGGGGTCAGCCTTGCGATTGCGCAGTGAAGTCCCCGCGTGTGTGGCATGATATATAAATTTTCTAGCCAAGGTGTTTATAGGCTGTACGTCATGCACCCTAGGTATGCAGATGTAAGCGCGTACCGTCTTAACGGAGAACCGTATACGTAGGGAACCCATAGGAAAGTTGGACAATATATCTACGACGGCTGTTTCTATAAGGTCTTGCTTTTTGGCTGCACGGACGGCAGCTACATCAACCTTTACTAATTTTCTTCGGGCGCGTTTGGTCATTATAATTTACCGTAAACTTCGGTCTCAATCCAATCAAGTACGGTCCCTAACCATCGCTCTTGTCTTATGCCTTTTTCCGTGGAAGCTTTTAGGATCATTTTTGGGTAAAGAGATTTGTGGACCATAGGTCTGTGTAGGGTAACCATGACGCCCGTGCATACCTTGTGGGCATCGTCAAGCGTGAGGTTATCGTAGCAGGGATAGAGGTCTACCGTTACGCCGTAGATAGCGAATAACTTGGAATACTTTTTGAGGTAGATAAGGTAGTCCTTGCGCTTAATGATATGGTTAAGCGGGATTTTCATTAGGGCGTCACCGAGTGGTTTTGCTTCCCCCCGCCAGCGTGGTCGTGCAGGCTTCTTGGGGGGCTTACCGTACTTCATATTACGTTCGACGATTTTTACGTCTTTGCCGAAGGGGTCGGATATTCTTTTACGTATTGGCATTGTTCGCTCCTGCCAGTGGTTGGTATTAGTGCTTAGTGTTACCTGTGCTGAGGCCGTCTAAGGCTCCGTTTGTGCACTGCTCCATAACGTAATGACGGACAAGCTGTAAGTAAGCGAGGAAGCCCGCATTTACTAAGTTGTCTGCGTATTGGTACTGGGTGTGAACCCCGCCTAACGATATGATAGATGCCTTGTGTGTTTTACCATGAGCAAAGGCTGGGACTTGCTCTTCGGGTTCGACAGGTAGCAACGTGACGTGGCCGAACTGGGTAAAGAATGGGTGGGCGAGGGCGAGGTTTTCGAACATACCTTTTGTTGGTGCAAGGTGGTCGTCACCGTGAAATATCTTTGTGTATGTTTGCAAATTGCCAAGCGTAATATCGGATATATCCACGTTGTTAAAGAACGCGTCGTACATGTGCTCTACGTGAACGTCTCTGTATATCCCCCCGTCTTGGTATATGTGCGCGGCGGTTGCCTTAGTTTGGTCGGGCATGTGTTTTCCTTAATACCAGAGGTCGGAGACTGTTTTGTGTAAATGCTTGGGCCAGTTAACCTCGTGCCACTCGCAATCAATCGCTTGGAATTGCTTATAGGCAAGCGTTCGCCAGCACACACCGTAGTACGCCCCGCATATACGGAAGTCTAAGTTTTTTTGCTTAACGTTCGGTTGAAGTTGTTCTGGGTGCTTACGCAGCAGGCCCTTGCCGAGCCACGTATGATTATCTTGAGCGTAAAGAGGTATATTAGGGAAGTGACCCCTCTTTATTGACTTGAAAGGGATGCGTAGGGCGTGTTTTCTGTCCTTTTTGGGTAATAGGCCCGCTTCGTATGTCTCGCCCATTAGCGCGTCAGCTACGGCGTTTATTTCATGGTAACCGATAGGAAAGCCTTTATTAACGCGGCGCATGACGACTTCGCCTACCCGCATTGCATCGTCCTCGCCAAAGTCTTCGGCTATCTGCATAAGCTCGTTGAATAAATCCACGCGGTGATCGTCTAGTTTTTGGCCCCCGATGGTTTTCATCTTTTGTATACCCTTAAGGCCTGATTGGAATTTAGCTTTGTCTCGCTTTTTGTAACCACTTAGCAAACGTTTGCGAAGCTTGGGGTATTCGGCGCTGTCAATGATTTCCCCACCCTTGGCTACAGATTTGCCGTAGTTCTTAACGAGCCACGCGTAGCCTGCCATTTCGCTTTCGAATACCTCGTAGCGGTGGTCTAGTTCCCACTTTTTAACCGAAGCGCAGAACCATGCGATGTGTCTGTGCAATTGCTTAGGTGACGGTTGCTTCAAGCCAGCGAGAACAATAAGGCTGTCGGCTAGTTCGTGGTCGCGTGTCTCTTCGTATATGATATTGAGCATGTACTTAGCGAGACCTTTGCCCCCGCGCTTGGTCATTAGGATATTTCCCCAGAACCAAGCTTTAGGAAAGTCAGCGCGGCGTAGCTCTTTGTGGAAAGCGCTGACGACTTCCCATACGTTGTAGCGGGTCCCCGTCGCTTTGATATACGTCCACAGTAATTCGTCGTCATCCCAGCGGGACCCTTTGTCCGCTATGGCCGCGTCGATAGCGGAGGCCATGAGCTTAAGCTTATGCTTACAATATTTGTTTGCGTAGTATTTCTCGCCCTTGCGGTCCCACATCCATGCGTTACCGTTTTTGCATTCGCATTCGCCTAACTCTAGGTCGATAAAGTATTCGATGCCCGTGACTTTATCGCGATACGTCCCTGTGCGGTGTAGGGCTGGGTGTAGGCTTTCGAACTTGTCGTAGGGGTAGTCGTCGGGGTTCTCTGGGAATTTAGCGTAACGCTTGGCATTAAGTAAGGAAACCATTATATCGCTCGATTGGTTTGGGGTGGGGTTATGTATGGTTAGTTATAGGGTAATAGTGCAGGTAAAGCAAGAGGTGTAGGACATACTAATCGTGTAATTCGATACCATACTTATCGGTAGTATCCACCTCTTTTTCCCCCGTGTTGTTACGGTTCCAGCGGTCTACGGCCTCTTTAGCCCCCGCTTCGATCATACCTACATGTCTGGGTAGGGACCGCCACGGGACGCTTACGTAACCACCAGCGTAAATATCGTTAAGAACGCGGACAAAGCAATTTATCTGACCCGCTATCCACATAGGCTGAGAACGGTCCTGTCCTTTGAAAGTGATGAAGGGTGTGGGCAATGCGTCGTCTTTGTACCAACGTTTAAGTGTATGGTAGTTCAGTCCTAAGAATTTGGCAACGTCATTGAGGGAGAATAACTTAACGCGGACCCCGACTATGTGGTGGTAGGTGCCTAGGTTCTTTGTACGGTATATGTTGTGGGGGTTCTTTATAGCTATAGTGCGCTCTATCCCTTTGGACGAGTTGGCTATCCGTTTTCTTACCCTGCCGTTTGTTCGCCCCTGAGGTAGCGGTATCTTGTGATACCATGTCATCTTACTCATTACGCGTATCCATATACGTTTACAACCTTTGAATAGAAAAAGGGCCAGCCCCCACAGGCCGACCCTCCCCCTAAACGATGTCTATTACAATTTAGACGTCGTTCTTTTCGATAAGCTTGTTCAAGCGCTTTTCGTGCTCTACCGACGCAGACACGTCAACCTTTTTGCCCTTAAGCTCTTTACGCCTCTTGTTGCGCTTAGCGCGGGCAGCTTTGGATGCTGTCTCGCCAAGATTTTCCATAGCCCACTGAGTGACGATGGCTTCGAACAACAAGTCGGCGTCGTCGATACCGAACTGTTTGCGGGCGCGTTTGAAGATTTCTTCGACGCTTTCCGCTTGGTCTTCGAGAAGTTTGAATGGGCCGAACGTGATGCGCTTCATAGACGTAGATACGCGGTTTGTGCCAGACGTACGATCTTCCAAGTAATCGGTTTTCATTGCCTCACGAAGGTCACGGACGCCCGTGTTCTCGGCAATCTTGATAACCTCTTCCGCATTGGCGTTGGTAACGTACGGCGCGATGATGACCGCCTTGGACCAACCGATGTCGTCGAGCTGGTCTGTACCGAAGTCTTCGAGTGTACCGAAGTTCATGTAGACCATTTGAAGGTCGCTAGCTTTCCGTGTGGACATGCCAAGCTCTTCCTCACAGAACTTCGCCCAACCAGTACCCTTGCGAGGTGTCTCGTCATCGTTAAGCTCGTCTTCGTAACCTTTGTAATCCTTGCGGAAACGCTGGTCCTTGTAAAGCTCAGTGATAAGACCCCCAAGGTAGAACGTGGAACGCGCAGCGGCGTCTTGAAGCTCCTTGGCGTTGTTGACCAAATCACCTTCGAGATATTCTTCCATACCGGCGACGTGAGTGATTTTGAGAGCGTATGGGTCTTTGACGACTTTCTCTTTCTTGATCTTCGTAAGTTCGGAAGGCAGAACTTCGTCGCCGTCTGGGCCGTCTTTGGCATTCGGGTCGGCCATGTGCTCTTCGAAGTCTTCGACGGCAACCACTTGGATGACCTTGTTTTTCTCGCTGTCTTTGGCGATGCCTACCACTGCAAGCGTATCGCCAGCTTCGAAGAGCGGGTCGTCATTGTCGCTGGAATAACCATTGAACGTTGCGTGATCTCCGACTTTGTATGACGGCGTGCGTGCAACTTTATTGTTTGTTTTCTTCGTTGCTTTGGGGGCTGCTTTCTTCGCGGTGCTGGTTTTCAGCTTAGAAGAAGTCTTTTTTGCCGCTGGTTTCTTAGCGGTGCTTTTTTTAAGTGCCATGATGGATTACCTCGTTTGTTGGCTTACTGGACGGGGCAATGTTGCTCCGATGAATGGATAATGACGCATGGGGATAAAATGTCAAGCGGGTTTTGCAAACGTTTGCGAATAATAATTATACCATTTGCGTACGTGCTCTGTATGTGAGCTTTTTTCCCTGTGTGAATACGGCGTTAGCAAACAAGCCGAGAGCTACCGCGTCATTTATATCGTCGTTGGCATACCAATTCCCTGTTATACCGTGTACGGCGGCTTGCATCTCAGCCTTGGTGGCTTTCCCCGCTTTGCCCGCCGTATAGCCTTCCGCGACATAGGATTTCAGAGTTGTTGGGGATACAGCTATAATAGGGTAGCTGTCTTGGCGGAAATTCCATAGCAGCGCGCCTACGCATTCCGCACGGGCAAAGCTCTTACCCTGAAAACGCCCCATGGCGTAATCCTCTATAACGACGAGTGTGTCCTCTATGCTCCCTATGTGTGGGTTTTCGTTTACAATGTCGAATACCTGCCCGACGATTTCATCCGTGGTTTTATGGTCGGAAAGCCCCGACTTCGTTGTGATGCGGTGTGTTGCCGCTACGTTCTCCATGTGGTCCATGATAGCAAGGCCCGTGGACCGTAGGGAGAAGTCTATACATACGAAAGTTTTATACATTGCGGGTTCTCTTTGCGAAGCATTCTACGGCACGACCACATTCCTTGGCTCGTGACCCCGTTATACTCTTGCATATCTTCGGTGGCAACTTTCTTTTTTCAATACCTTTTCCCGCTTGGGCGACCTTCTTCAAAAAAGGCTCTAGTCGAGAGTACGGGCTGCGCTTTATTGTGAACTCTTTGACGAAGGACCCTTTGAATAATGTGCTGTTACTACGGTCAACATATATGTATCGTATATAGGGAGACACATTGTATCCCGCGATCTTCATAAGGTAATAGTAGAAGCTGGCCTGCAATGTATGGTCGCCTAAGGGTGCATCTAATTCCGAGAAGTCTATATCAGCGCGATCAATAGATTTTATCTCGTATAGGTAATACTTCCCGTCCTTGAAGAGTATCATGTCTGGGTGACCGACTATGTGCAGGGATGGGTGTTCTAGGTCCAGCTCTTGGTATTCCCATAACTCGTTTTGCCATATGTTGTTTATCTTGTTCTTGTTACGACGTTTACAAGACGGGCATTTCTTACGGACTACTTTCTTTAGGGTAGCGTCGGGTAGGGCGTGTTTGCAGTTTCGGCACTTCCACCAACCGTAAAGCGTGTGTCCGTAGGGGCTTCTGTCTGCGAAGCGGTCTCTTATGTAATCGTGAAGGAAGTTGCCGCGCGCAAACAACAACTCAAATCCCGGCGTGATGCGGCGGGGCATTTCCTCGCGAGGTTGTGTGAACCACAATACCTTTTGGCGAGGGCAGAACACCCTAGATTTTTCGGTCTGTATGATATCCGATACATGGAAGCGGTAGTCTTTGGTAAGGCGGGTTCTATAGTTATCGTAGAAAGGCTGTGTGAACGTGTCTAGAACTACGTTACGAGGGATTTTGAGCTTCGGCATCTTGTAGCCTTTTTATAAGAGTTTCGAAGTCTCTAAAGTCGAGAACTACGAATTGTTTAGTGGGTTTGCCCCTATCGTCTAGGAACTCAATATCCATAGCAGGGATTTCATTACAGAGTAAGGACGCCCGTTCTACCTTGGCAAACATGTCGAGAGTTACCCTAAAGCTTTTGGCTTGTGTGGTTTTACTCTCGACGCGTAGGAGGTCTGGCACGTATACGTCCCCTTTCTTAGAGAACCGCCCCGAGCCATGGACCGTTCGTCCCCCCAGACGTTTAGCCGTTTGTTTTTCCTGTTTGGGGGAACGGCGTTGCCCTTCGGAGGTTTGCAAACGTTTGCGTTTGCGGGACATCCATGGGTTTTCTCTATGACCTGTCATTATTGAAGCAAGCCCCAATCGTCCATGATGGCGTGTATAATCTCGCCTTGGTAGGCATCACACGCTTCGGGGTCCGTTACGAACTCCGCTGTAATTTCATCGTAGGTTCGGAACTTTTTGTCCAATAGAGGGATGTAGTATTGGCCTTCGCATAAGTCGTATCGCTTAGCCCAATCAACGATGGTCCGCGTCTGGTCGATGAAACCCTCTGGCATGCCTTTATGGGGCGTGACAACGGTTTTAAACTTGGCTTCGGTATAACGTCCGCCTGTTTTGTTTTTCGTGACCACAACGGTATGCTCGTTACGCATAACCATTTTGTTTTTGTCCATATCCTTTTTAATACGGGTCTCTAGTTGCTGCGAGGTAGAGAACTCCAATCCCTTGCCTCCCGGAAGTGTCCTAGGGTCCCCGAAGGATACGCCGATCTTCATGCGGAACTGGTTGATGTTGAATACCAAGGGCCTGTGTCCGCGATGACGTTCGGCCATGATGGCTTGTGTCATCTTACGCACGTATCTGTTTATAAGACGCGCTTGTATGCCCACTTGGTTTGCATCGGCTGATGCGTCGATTTCCGCCATAGGGACCATCATAGCTATACTGTCCACAACGACGAGAGAGACTTCGGCTGCGCGTATCATAGCATCGGCCATGTCCACAGCTAGTTCGCCAGATGTTGGCTCCACAATAAGTATACGGTCCTTATCTCCGCCGAGCTTGACGAAGTAAATCATATCGAATGTGTGCTCTACGTCGATGTATACGACGATTTGGTCTGGGAATAGTCGTTGCATCCTTACCGCTGTACGCATGGCTATGGACGTCTTACCTGTGGATTTTTCCCCGTACGCCATAACGGCACGAGAGGGCATCCAACCACCACCTAACGCTACGTCTAACGCAAATATCCCTGTACGAATACGTTTTATGGGTTTGATGTCTCTGCCCATTTGAGCAGTACCTAGGCCGTAGGTCGTGTTAGCGTCGAGAAGGATTTCGCCTACCTCTGTACCCGCTAACTTAAAAGATTTGGGCGCAGGTTTCCCCGCGCCCTTTCTTTTCCGAATAGACCCGCCCATTTTGATTGGTCGTTTCTTGATCGGCATAAGATTTAATCCTCGTCTTGCGCTTCAAGGATAGTCGCGATGGCTTTCTTCCGTTGGACCTTTTCAGCGCCCTTAGGGAATTTGCCCAAGTCCCAACCAGAGAAGAGTTTCTTGAGGTCAGCTATTGGCATCGCCTCTAACTCTTTCTTTGTGTAAGGCTGCTCTTCGTCTTCGTCCTCCTCTTCGTCCTCTTCGGCTTCGTCGTCTTCGGAGAGTTCCGCAATGATGGCTTTGGCGAATTTGGCAGTACCCTTGCTGGACTTCTTAAAGTCGTCAGGGTCTGTTTCCAGCTCTTCGTCTTCGCAAAGGGCGATTAGCTCTTTGTGTGACATTTCGAGGATGGCGTCTTCCGTGATTTCGTCGTCCTCTTCGTCCTCCTCTTCGTCCTCTTCGAGGTATTCGATGACGGCGGCGCGTAGCTCTTTGAGGCCCTTAGCCGTCTTCTTGTACTCGTTGAGGTCGATTTCGAGTTCGTTCTCTTCGATGACCTCTTTTAGCTCTTTGTGTGACATTTCGAGGATGGCGTCTTCCGTGATTTCGTCGTCCTCTTCGGCTTCGTCCTCTTCGGCTTCGTCCTCTTCGGCTTCGTCCTCTTCG